>NZ_CP159510.1:3000000-3224419 GCF_040529185.1 Sporolactobacillus sp. Y61
CATATTCTGCAAAATCATACGTGGAGAGATCCCAAGTGCCAGAGTTTACGAAGATGAGGATGTATATGCCTTCCTTGATCTCGGTCAGGTGACAAAAGGGCATACGCTGATCATTCCGAAAGTCCATCAGAAAGATATATTTCATCTGAATCCGGATATAGCCGCCGGACTCTTCCGCCGCGTTCCGATGATTGCAGCAGCCATTAACAAAGCGTTCCATCCGGAAGGTATCAATCTGCTGAATAATAACGGATCGATTGCCGGGCAGAGTGTCTTCCATTATCATTTACATTTGATTCCGCGTTATGGCGATTCCGACACCTTTACCTTCGGCTTTAAGACGCATACGGATGACTACTCAAAGGAGCAGTTCGCTCATATCGCCGAAGAAATCGCGAAAAACATTGAAAAGCCGTAAAAGACCTGTTTAGAAATATTGCATTTTCTGAGCATGACGTGTATATTATTGATTACACCTTGCAGCAGGCCGGTGGGGCACTGCTGGAGGAAAAAACAGCTTAGCTGAGGAGAGATTAGAATGGAATTAAAGAAACTGATTATTGTTGGATTATTTTTAGCCATAGGAGCCGTTCTGCATGCGGTTGTGCCCGGGTTTTTCTTCGGAATGAAACCGGACTTGATGCTGGTTCTGCTCTTTCTTGCCCTGTACTTTTTTGCCGATTATAAATCCTTTCTCGCGATCGGTCTTGCTGCCGGAATACTCGGCGCATTGACGACTTCGATGCCGGCCGGACAGATTCCGTCAGTGATCGATAAATTTACAACAACTGTCGCGGTATTCTTCGCCTACCAGCTTATTGCATCAAAAATGGCAGGCAAAACGAAATATTTCACCTGCGTGGCTATCAGCTTTCTGGGAACGGCATTAAGCGGTGCTATATTCCTTGGCGCGATGATCCTGCTGATGAATGCTCCCCTGTCTTTTCCGACGCTGTATCTGGCACTCGTACTTCCTACGGCTGCCTTCAATATGGTCTGCGTCGCTTTACTCTACCCGATCATTATTCGCATCGCCCGGAGAAGCCAGTTGATTCAAAGTAAGCCCAAATCGTTAACACATTAACTCATAAAATGTCGTTGGTCCCTGCTGTTCAGCAGGGGCTTTTTTTGATCCTGTTCAGCCAGGAGCAAGGGACATGAAGTGATAACAGATCATAAGTAGGGTATAATATAGTTAGTATAAACAGAATACTTCACAAAGAGGTGACAGATATTGGGTAAATTCCTGTCATATACCCTGGGCGCGATTATCGGTGGTGCTGTCGGTGGAACGGTGGTGCTGCTGACAACGCCTAAAAATGGTGCTGAAGTGAGAAATGAAATCAAAGCAAAAGCATCATCGATTCAGCAGCCCCTGAAAGATGCCGCAGACAATCTGGGTGTTGTAAAAGATCGGGTGATTGCTTTAAAAGATGACAGTGTTCCTGTTCTGAAATCAACGGTCTCAGATTTAGGCAGTCTGCTCAAAGAATGGAAAGAGGATGTTCAGCCTTATCTGACAAGAATCAAGAATAATGTTGTCCAGCTTGAAGCTGCAAAAGAGAAACTGACCAATAAACTGCAGGCACACTCCCCGGAAAAGAAACCGGGAGAGGAACAGACGCCACCCTCCCTCTGATTTGATAGGGAAACCCCTGGATGATTAACCATCCAGGGGTTTCTTCAGTATTTCGACATCAGTATAAGCTGCTAGGACAGGCGCCAGTTGTTTCTTCATCAGAAAGCCCAAAGTCCGTTTCGGAAAACCGGCTCCCATTTTCCGTCCGCTGTCTGGCCGTCAATATCAAGCTCAGCTGATCCAATCATAAAATCGACATGAACCAGGCTGTCATTTGCACCGTGCGCGTTCAATTCATCACGAGACATATCCGCCCCTCCATCCAGACAGGTCGGATACGCTTTTCCGATCGCCAAATGACAAGATGCGTTTTCGTCATATAATGTCGTATGAAATACCATTTCCGATGCTGATATCGGTGAATCATCAGGTACGAGGGCGACTTCACCCAGGTAATGCGAACCTTCGTCTGTTTCGATCAGACGCCTGATGACTTTTTCACCCTGCTCTGCATGTACCTTTACGATACGCCCCTTTTCAAAGGTCAGAGACAGGTTCTCAATCAGAGTACCCCCATAAATCAATGGCCTGGTGCTCGTAACTGTCCCGTTCACACCGTTCTTATCCGGGAGAGTATAGACTTCTTCAGTCGGCATGTTGGCGACAAATCTGGCCCCGTTAGCTGCTGTCGAAGCACCGCCGTCCCAGTGATACAGTGGATCAAATGCAATGTCAAGGTCCGTTCCCGGCGCATGATAATGAAGTTTCGTGTATTTTTTCTTATTCAGTACGGCCCGCTTTTTCGCCAGTGTATCCAAATGGGATTCCCACGCCTGAATCGGATCCTCCCGGTCAACACGGGTCATACGGAAGATCACATCCCAGAGATCGTTCATCGCCACCTCCCGTATTTTCCCCGGAAGAGCTTCTTCGCCCACTCTACAGTTGGATAAATCAGAATCGTCCAGCTGACACGGTCATTCATCCGATAATTATAATACGTATTCAGCGCCGTCCACATAGCCTCCTGATTCAGTGCTACTTTATGAGGATCGATGCCGTCGGTCATGCCGATTCCGGTTGTACGGATATCAATACATGCTGCTCCCCGTTTGACAAGGGACTCAAGCATATCCGCTTTCCAGACTGGATACTCACGAATCACTTCTTCATTGGCATATTTCAGACGCATTCTGTCCAATTGATCATCCGTCCAGTTAAAATAGACGCGTTTCGCTCCTGCCTCATACGCCTTCCTCGTCACCATTCTCGCCAGTTCTCCGGCATCGATGGGAGATTTGACGATCACTTCCTGCCCCTTTTGCACATGCGCACCGACTTTGACCGCTAATTCCGCATATTTTTCTAGTTTTTGTAAAAATGTTTTCATCCTCTTCGCCTCCAGTTGTGACGTTCGGTAAAACGTTTCCAATGCTTATTGTATCACGCATACCCGATGTTATAGCAAGTCCGTTCACAAGTCTGTATCATTTGCCCTTGTCCTGCTGATGAACAGTAAAGGATACCTCATCCGGCAGATTAATCGTCTCTGCTCTGAGATACAGACCATCCTGTATCTTCACTTGAGTGAGGTTAATATATATTTCACGATGATTCGGGTTGATGACGACCCATTCCGGAAAATCCGTACCGGCTTTCAGAAAGCTTAATACCTCTTTATCCGGAAGGTTCAGGCTTCCAATTTTTACATCAGCTTCCTTTAATATAATGTCTCCATGACTGACTTTCGGATCAAAAGTCAGTGAGAAGGGAATACCAGTGAAGAGAAGCCGAAAATGGCCTTTCAACACAAGGTGTTTTCCGATCGTTACGTGATAAGTCAGACGATCATTCTCAGCGGACCTGATCTGATTGTTGATCAGCGATTCCAGTTGCTGCCTGTTTGCCTGTACAGTAAAAATAGCCTCGCTCCTGCTCTTGTCATCCAGGTTGTCCTGCTGTATTTCCTTCTCTGAAGACCCGCCGGTAAGTGCAATGGTCAGAAAAAGTACCGCAGCGAGGATGAGCAGCAAGAGTACAAAAAAAGCTGTTTTCCAGAAATTTCTTTCTCTTTTCTGATGTCTTGCTTTTCTAAGACCTGTTAACACGCTTTATGCCCCTCTCAGGCTTAAATATCAGTGACGCATCCATTGTGTTTTGAAAACTCTTTTCGCATTAATTTATTATAGCTTATTTCCATCTCACGGCAAAAGGCGCTACTTCAATCTGTTCGCTCATTCTCGTTCAGAAAGGTCCTGCTGTTTTCCATTCTCGACAACCGCTCCTGTTTTCGGTTAGAATGGACAGTGTTAATTCAATCCGTCATTTCTCTTAAGAAAAAATAAGTGCGACGGATAAAAAAGCGTTCCTTCGAAAAACTGTAAGTAGAATGGAACAATTCATAATAGGAGTGGACATAGTGAAGAAACTGATTATCGTACTTACTGCGGTGCTCGTTCTCGCAAGCCTTTCCGCATGCGGAAACGGTGAGGGCAGTGCTGCTGTTGTAAAAACAGATAGTGGGAACATTACCAAAGCGGATTTCTACAATGAAATGAAAAAAACATACGGAGATCAGGTCCTTCAGAATCTTGTATTTGAGAAACTGCTTCAAGACAAGTATAACGTGTCCGGGAAGGCCGTGGACAAAAAATATAATGAGGTCGTTAAGTCTTTCCCGAGCGAGCAGCAGTTTGAACAGGCACTTGCTCAAAACAATCTGAAGAAAAGTCAGTTTAAACGTCAGATCAAAGATTCTCTGATGATGACCAAAGCACAGCAGGAAGGAATCAAAGTCTCAGATAAGGATCTAAAGGATTATTTTAATAAGAATGCGAATCAGCTGGTTGAGCTGAAAGCCAGTCATATCCTGGTTCAGGATAAGAAGACAGCAGATAACCTGGTCAAACAGTTAAAGGGCGGTGCCGATTTCGCTGAACTTGCGAAAAAGAACACAATCGATACAGCCACAAAAAATGCCGGCGGCGAACTGGGCTGGTTCAAGCAGTCCACCATGGTTCCAGAATTCAGCAATGCAGCCATGAAACTGAAAGTCGGCCAGATCAGCAGTCCTGTCTACTCTAAGACGGACGGTGGATACCATATTATCAAGCTTGAGGGTAAGCGTGATGATTATAATTCGCTCAAATCGTCTGCAAAAGAAGCGTATCTGGCAAGCAAACAGAAATCACAGAGTGAAGTCATGCAGAAACTGATTAAAGAGGCCAATATAAAAGTAGAGGATAAAGATTTCAAAGATCTATTCAATAATGCGTCGGCAGCTCAATAAAGTATCACTTCAATCAGTACCAAAACCGAAAAAAATCCCAAAGCCACATCTACATGGCTTTGGGATTTTTTCCTTTATGACGCCGTTGTTTCTCTGCCTCAATACGTTTCATATAGACATTTCCCTGTGTTTCCACCCATTCCTGATCCACTTCCTTATCCTGTCTAGAAAAGGAAAAGGCCTGGTAGCCGCTGAACAGAATGCCGGCAAGTAGCAGATACACCCACCAGTCCACACTTTCCATTGCGGTCAATACCGGATCAGTCATACCGAACTGTTGCATCATGAAGAGTAAAAAAAGCAGGGCAACAGCATAAAGTGAACGTCTTGCCTGTTTCATTTTTCCGCCTCCCGCATAAATGATAGATAAGGATACCGTTTCGTATCACGAAGCCTGTACCCTATCTCTATGCGGAAGTCTGGACAATTAGACGTCTTCAGTCGTGCTTTTCAGAGTCCGATGAAAGTTTTTCCTGTTCTTTTTCTTCAGCCTGATCAAATGACGGTCTGTACAGAGAACGATTATCCATTGCAAAAATCCGTTCTGAGAATTCACCCGGGCGTGTCTTTCGAATCGCCCGTGTCATAATATTAATCTTCGCATCCATGTCATCCAGAATATGAAGGATTTCCGCTTCTTTAAACATCGGCGGTTTCGGACTCCCCCATTCAGGATGTTCATGATGACTGAGCACCATGTGCTGCAGCAGCAGCACTTCCTCTTTATCCTCGATATCCAGCTCTTTTGCCACCTCACCGATCTCATCGACCATGATTGAGATATGCCCGATCAGGTTTCCTTCAAGGGTATAACGTGTCGCGGTCACTCCGGATAATTCTTTCAATTTCCCCATATCATGCAGGATAATACCTGCATACAGAAGATCACTGTTGATTTCCGGATATAACTTCACAACCGATCTGGCCAGCTCCAGCATGCAACATACATGATAGGCCAGCCCGGACAGGAAATTATGATGGATGCGTACCGCTGCCGGATATTCAAAAAAAGACTGATGATGCTTTTTGAGCAAGGCCCGCGTCAGCCTCTGAATCACCGGATTTTTTATATCGAATAAAAACTGGGTGATTTTGTCTTTCAGCTCATCTGCCGAAACCGGTGCAGCCATGACAAGTTCGGATTTATCTATTGCATCACGCGCATCCGCCATGCGGATATTGCGGATCTTGAATTGATTTCTCCCGCGGAATGTCGTGATGTCGCCTTCTGCCAGAACGACCACTCCGGTGACATAGTTTTTTTCATCCTCGGGAGTCGAGCCCCAGAGTTTCGATTCAATGTCCCCTGTTTTATCCTGAAGAATTAGCGTGAGGAAGGGTTTACCGTTACTAGCCGTCCCGCGTTTGACTGATTTGATCAAAAGAAAATCGCGAACATGCTCGCCCTCCTTATAGAATGCAATACCTTTCAAATAGAATCATCCCTTTCTGATCAACAGACGATCACTCGTTAACCTTTCAATAGCATGTTATATTTTATCGCTCTTCCTCCGGCAATACCCCGTCCGGAGGTGCAGGAAGGGTGATCACAAAAGCAACGCCCTCTGCCAGGTTCCTTGCGGTGATGCTGCCGCCATGAGAATGGACAATCCGGCTGACAATCGCCAGTCCGAGCCCAAACTGACCTTTTTTCCCTTTTTCAAAGGGGCGGAACATGGATGTCAGCTGGTTATCCGGAATGTGTTCCCCATCATTTTCAATCGAAATCCGCGTCTCATGACCTGATCCAACGGCTTTCATCGTGATCCTTTTTTTGGCGTAGCGCAGCGCATTTTCCACCAGATTTTCGCAAACGGTCTGAAGCTGTTCTCTGTCTCCCCAGACCACTGTTTCTTCACCTTCAATGTCAATGGTGATATCCGGACGCTGAACCCCCAGACGTTCCCTGATTCGGACGGCAAGATCACCGAACCGAATCAGGTGATAATCAATGGTCTGACCGCTTAAAGAATCAAACCGGGTAAAGTCAAGCAGTTTTTTCACCTTTGTCTCCATCTGTTCCGCTTCATTAATGATGACGTCGATAGAATCATCCAGATTTCCCCGGGGATAAATTTTGTCTTTTACAGACTGGGCATAACTGTGAACCACCATAATCGGGGTCTTCAGTTCATGAGAGGCCTGCTGCAGAAATACCTTTTGCGATTTATCGTATTTGATCAGGTTGCGTCTCATCTTCTCAAACTGAGAAGACAGGCGTTCAAATTCTTCATCACCTTTCCATTCAAATGGTTTTTCCCAGTTCAGACGCGAAATTTCTTCGAAACGTCTTCCTAATATATCCAGAGGACGCTTTAAATATCTTGCCAGCCAGAAGGAAATAAACAGACTGAAAATCCCGACAACGATAAATATATAAATCATGCGTGTCCAAAGTTCATGCATCAGTTCTTTCGGGTATGTATCCCACATATAGGACACGAGATACGCATGGCCGAGATTATCAGTAACCTTTCTGACCACATAATACAATGTCGCACCCTGATATTCCAGCTCGTACCGCTTTACGTTCACATTCTGGCTGACCAAATCCCGCCTGATCCGTTTATAAACTGAAGGCTGACGAATCAGATTACCATACAGCTGATCATATGATCCGTCGATAATCACATTGCCAACAGCTTTAGCCGCCTGCTGACGGTCCAGTTCCGTTTTCGAGTCTCCGATTCCATAATTTCCTCTGCCCTGATACAGCGTCTCCTGTACATATTCAATCGTATCAAAGGAATCCTCCCGCAAGGCACTTTTTATCATAAAAGGATAAACAATGGATGTCACAACACCGATCAGCAGGATCAGCAAAGCAAAAGAAAGCCAGATACGCTTGGTCAGTGTCCACCTTATCCGAATCATCAGGACACAACCCTGTATCCGGAACCGTAAACTGTTTCAAGAGAAAGTCTGCTCAGTTTTCTTCTGATCCGTCGTACCACATCATCGACTGCGCGATCAGATCCTACATAATCTTTTCCCCATACTTCTTTCAGAATTTCTTTCCGTGATTTCGCCACATTGGCATTTTCTACCAGATAAAGGAGAACATCGAATTCTTTGGTCGTCAGATCGATGACATGGTCTTCTTCATCAAAGACTTTTCGTCTGACCACATCAATCTGATATTTGGATATCACAAGCATACTCTCATGTATCCCGTTACCGTACACGCGATGTAACAATTTTTTTGCGCGGATAACCAGTTCTTTGGGCAGAAAAGGCTTCGCCAGATAATCATCACTTCCGAGCTCGAGTCCGATGATTTTATCCAGATCCTGGTCCCTCGCTGAAATAAATATTACCGGTTGTTCTGAATGATTCTCTTTAATTTTTTTTAACAGATCATAACCATTCATGCCCGGAAGCATAATATCGAGTATCCACAGGTGGACACCATTATGCATATATTTCACAGCTTCTTCAGCCGTATGAAATACGGAAACCTCCCAGCCTTCTTTTTCCATATAAGCTTTAAGGATTGATGCCAGGGTTTCTTCATCTTCTACCAAATTAATTTTAAAAGTCGTTTCATCCATTACTGATCCGTCCCTGTTCGTTCATTATTTACGCTTTTCTTTAATAAATTATATCATGAGGACACCCCTGTTTCATATTGTCGGGACCTCTTTAGAGAGCGAAATAACGTATTCCGGATGGTCATGCAGAAATGCGGACTGATGACAGGTAAACAGAATCACCTGGCGTTTTTGCGCCATTTTCTCAATCAGATGGTAAACCCGTCTGGTTCTCAGGGCATCAAATTCCGCGAAACCTTCATCGATGATCAGAGGCAGGGTTTCCCGCCCGCTAAAGGCATCTGTCAGGGCAAAACGCAGAGAAAGATACAGTTGCTCCGCGGCTCCGCGGCTGAGCTGTTCCGCGCGTACAGGGCTTCCGTCATCCTGCACAGCGAGGAACCCGTCGGAATCTTCAAGGCGCAGCGCTTTATATTTTCCTGAAGTAATATATTTAAAATACCGGCCTGCCTGATCCAGTACCCCGGGCAGGCGTTCTTTCCGGTACAGATCTTTTGCTTTCCTGATTGCCCATTGTGCCATGCGCAGAGAGGCCCATTTCCGCGCTTTTTCGCCGGCTTCCGTACGCAGTGCTTCATAATGGTCCAGAGTGTCCCGGTAAGTGTCATCCGCCACAAGGCTCTGACGCTCGGCCTGTCCTGCAATCAGATCCGCTCTCGCTTTTTTGAGCCGACTGTCGATTTCTTCCGTCTGATCCCGAAAACTCTCCTCCGAGGTATCAGCCCATTTTCCACTGTCAAGAGCGTCAATATAAATCCTCAGCTGTTCTTCGGAACCTGCAGTTTCGATCATGTCCAGATGTTTTTTCTCTTTTTCTTTCTGCAATTCACGGTGATGAACATGCTTCTCCGCTGCCTGAAGGAACTGTTCCTCCGATTCGGCACCTGCTTTTTCGAACAGATCATGGGCAGCCGCTGTCAGTTTTTCCAGCTTGGAAAGCAGGCGCTCTTTCTGTTTGACATATAACATCCTGTTTCGTTTCAGTTCATCAATACGACTGCCCTTTTTCTTTTCCCTGTCAAGAATCTGCTCGAGAAAAGTAATATCCCCTTCAGGAAGGCCAAGCCGTCCGGTCAGGTCTGATTTCTCAGATTCAAAAAGCCGGTGCTCCCCGAGCCTCTCCGTGATTCTTTTTTCAAGCGTCCGGATCTTGTCAAGCAGTATCCGTGCTTCACCTTCCAGTCGAACGGCCTCTTCTGCAAAATCAGGGGCAATACCTTTATATCCCCGGTCATTCAGCCAGGCAATAAGTTCCCGCTCTCTTTGATCACGTCCATGGCCGGCTTCTTCTGCTGCCTGTTGTTTTGCTTTATCAAGCCGTCCCGCGTCAGCCAGTTGCTTCATCCGGAATCTGAACTCTGCGTCATCCGGTCCCGTACCTTCCCGGCTCTCAGATCTGCCTTCTGAAAATCGCCGGCCCATGACAACCACAATACCAGGAATCAGACCGAAGGCAAAGAAGAGCACGCCCGCAGAGGGGGTAATCAAAATAGAGACAAGGACTGAAAGCAGGACAAGTACCGCCGCACCTGCTAAATAAGTGAAACGGCTGATTTTCGCCTGCCTGCCGCCTCTCCTGTCTGCGCGATCGCCCCCGGAAGCTGATGCCCGTTGTTGCTGTACTATTTTCACTTGATCTGCCAGCTGTCTGACTGCCTCACTCTGATTTTCCCGGATGTCATCTGCTCTTCTTTTCTCTTCTGCCGCCTTTTTCCACAGTTCCGATTTCTCTTTAAACGTCTTCAGAAATGACAGACTCACATCTGCCGAAGCCACACGGGAGTCGTCCCAATCCGGCCCCAGGCGTCTCACGTGCTGCCGGTAAGCCGATTTCTTTTCCGCAAGTTCCTCATGCAGCCGGCGGACTTCACCCATATTCTGCTCATCACGCACAGCTGAACGGAACAGGGTTGTCAGTCTGCCCTCTTCAGCCAGCCAGTCTGTCCGGACAGACAGGGCGCCAATCTGATCACCTGTCTCTCGGATCTGCTCCTCCCGTTCGGAGACTTCCCGTTCCAGCGTATCTTTTTGTCTGCGTATGTCCTCATAACGCGCCTTTCCGTCTTCCGGGAAGGGGCGGACCGGGCCGAGCTTCCTGATCTCCGCGTCAATTGCACGGGCGCGGATGATCAGGGGCCTGATTGCAGTAAAAGCGGTCCAGTCGCGGTAGCGGGTCTGTACTTCCTTTTTCTCCGTTTCGCATTTTTTAATCGTTTCCTTAAGCTGTCTGATTCTCTCTTCCAGCTCGAGAAAGTCAGACAGTTTCTGTTCCCATTTTCCTATTTTTGCCCCCGTGGCATCAAGTTCACGGAAAAGACGGTTCAGATCGGGATTCTTACCGCCCTTTTTAAACAGTTCGCCACATTTTTTAGCCAGCTGCTGTTCCAGCTCAGTTAACACCTGGGTACCGGTCATACCTGCACCCAGGAGCAGATCGTTCAGATCGGACGGTCTTTTCTTCTCAATCCCCTGAAGGCCGGTCAGGTCGAAGCAGAATACATTCTGATAAAGCAGACGGTCGACCCCGGTCAGCCATTTTCCGAGATCAGCTTTCTGATCGCCGATGAGCAGCTGCGGACGTCCGTTGTCCGTATAGGTTCGCTTAAGCCGGCAGAGCCGCCCGTCATCAGAAGTAAAAAGCACAGTTCCACCTGTCAGATTTTCATCGCCTTCATCCATCCATCGACTCATTGCATTTTTCTGGGGAAAGCCAAAAAGTATCGCCAGGAGAAATTGCATGATTGTCGATTTACCTGACTCATTCTCGCCATAGACAACGGTCAGTGCCTGGCCGGTCAGATGGATTTTCTGCCTCTCAAAACGGCCGAAACGGTCGATTTCCAGTGATTTAATCTTCATTTTCTGCGGAGCCTGCCGGACTCCTCCGCCCCCTTTCAGCTGCTCCTGAGGCAGATCCGGGAAACAGAGATTCAGCCAGAATCTGTTCTGCTTCTGCTTTGATACGGGCAGCTGTTTCTTCATCAGGCGCATCAAGATAACGCCTGCCCAGCCGATGCTGAAGCAGCGGACTGAGCGCTTCATTGATCGCCTGGTCACTTTCAATCAATCGAAAAACATCACCGAGGAAATGCGGGCTCTTAAGGATCTGACCCGGCTCCCACTGCTGCATAAAGCGAACCACACCGCTTAGCAGCCACACAAAATCATCCCGATATGTTTCATCCTCATTCATCGCATCAAGCAGCTCCTGAAATAGCTCCTCAGTACCCTCAAAATGTTGATCTGATCCGGCAACTGACAGATCAAGGAGGAGAAATACACCGGTTTCATCCGTCCGCCGCATCTCCTCTCTGATTTGACCGATTTTCACCTCAAGCGTGTCTGCGGTTAATTCCCCCTGAATGGAGATCCCTTTTCGCATCCAGATAATGTCCGCTGTCGGGCAGAAGCGCACATGTGCTTCCATGCCATTCAGCTCGACGCAGGAGACCCCTTTATCGCCGGTTTCCTTAACCGAAAGACCCTGGGTATCTCCCGGGTACCATACTGGCAGTTCAGGGGAGAGCTGCATTCGTTTGTGTATATGCCCGAGCGCCCAGTAATTAAAATCCTTTTCTGTCAGATCTTTCAGCGAAAACGGGGCATACGTATCTTCCCTGTTACCCTTTAGAAGGGCACCATGCAGGATGCCAATATGGTAATCGGCACCGTCTTCCTTTTGATAACGCGCTGCCATGTTATCCCTGACTCTGCGCTGGCGATAGCTGAATCCGTACAGATGCACACGCTCCCCGTTCTTTTTTTGAAAGGGAATCATTTCCGGTTTATCAGAAAAAACATGCACATTTTCGGGAAGCCTCAGGTGATTCCAGGGATCATCCAGATGATCATGATTTCCAAAAACAAGGTATACGGGGACAGAAGCTTCACTCAGCTTCTTCATCGCATGGATAAAACGATGCTGCGCTGTAATGCTTCTGTGACTGCTGTCGAAAATATCCCCGGCAATAATCAGAAAATCAGCCCGTTCTGAAAGCGTAATGTCCACCATCTTATCAAGTGCTTTAAATGTACTGTTCCTGACCCGTTCATGAAGAGGGCGCGGAAGATCTGATAACCCCTCGAACGGCCTGTCCAAGTGCAGGTCAGCTGCGTGAATAAACCGAATCATCCTTTCCTCTTCCTCCTCGCTCATTTGCTTTTTATTTTACCATACTTTATCAAGTCATACGATCACATGTTCTGTTAAATCATCAAACCTGTTTTTCTGAACCTTTTCCCCGCAAAAATTCCGTGTTTTCTTAAAATATGTAAAAAAGCCCCGTTTTCGGGGCCTGAATAAGTTCTGTTATAAACGTACGCGCAGCTGCTTGCGGAAAACTTCTTTTATCATGTAAGCCACACCGTTCATATCATTGGAACGGGTGATCCAGTCGGCCTTCGCCTTCACTTCCTTCGACGCATTTCGCATCGCCACACCAAGACCCGCTTTTTCAATCATCTCTGCATCTTCAGGGCCGTCACCGACAGCCACAATCTGATGAAGCGGTACACCCAGCTGTCCTGCAAAGAAAAGCAGTCCGTTAAATTTAGATGTTCCCTGCCGTACCAGTGTCAGGTCAGATGGCGATTCTCTTCTGACGTCAAGTGAGGGGAAATAGTCCCCCATCGCTTTTTCAATCTCATCCATCACCGTCTCATCCTTCAATTTTATCTTCACATCCGTTGCTCCTTCGTAATTCTCAAGGAGATACTGACTGAGCGTATCTACATAAGTAACCGGATAAAAAAGCGGTTCGTTCATGCCGATGGTCATCTTTGCAATCAGATTTTTCTGACGGGGCCGGTTACTGATCGACAGCCTTTCGTGGGAAATCTGAATCTGACACGGATACGTCTCAAGAAATTCCACAAGCTGAATCAGTACACTGTGATCCATTTTGCTGGTATATACCGGGTGATCCATTGATGAGGAGACAAATGCGCCATTGTGTGCGATAATCGGATGATTCAGCTTTAGCGTGCGGGCAACCCTGGCCGCTGAATGAAAATGCCTTTCGGAAACCAGAGTAACAATAATCCCCTTCTTTTTTGCATAAGAAACAGCTTCCTTCGTCTGCCGGTCAAGCCGGTTATTCCCGTTTAAAAGAGTCCCGTCGATGTCAAGAGCCAGTAAGCGATATACCAAGGTCCTCCCCCTTTTTGGAATCCATTCGTTACCTCATTCCTGTTGAAAGCTTATGTCACGTTAACAGCAAATAGAACAAGGTCTCTTGTCCGGTCAGGATAGGAGAATCATCAGGACCCCCTGGATGACACCGATGAGCCCGCCAAGCAGATAACCCAGGTTGACAATCATATTCAATTCTTTTTTCATAAGGGAAAAAATCATATGTTCCAGTTCTGAAAGGGAAAGCCGGTTCACCTGATCGGATACCATATCCTCCAGTTGAAAAGCCTCCAGAATTGATCCGATATGGGCGGCTGCTACCGATAAAAATCCTGCCAGCATAGTGGGAACAAGATCCAGAATCTGACTTCTGACCGGAGAGGTGATTTGCTGCACGGGCTGATTCATCATCGAATGGCCGGTCAAAACACGCCGGACCACTTTGGCGACGCCATCAGACACTGTTCCGGCGTCCACACCCAGCCTGTCCAGAATGTCAGCGGGAGTCTGTTCTCTGAGTCCGGCTGCTTTCTCTCTGAGAAATTTCAGGACTTTATGTCGCACCTCAGAAGATCCGGCGAACTGCAAGACCACAGGATAAAGGCGCTCTGTCAGATGGCTCCCGCCAATCAGCTTCAGGGAAAGTTCACCAAAGAACCCCCGGCTGTGGATAAATGACGTGATGCTCTCTTCAATCAGCGTTCTTCCCTTTTCGGTTTCCAGATTATGTAATAATGCGTCAACGATAAGATCCGATAGATCCGGAAGGCGGCGTTCCAGCATCTGAAAAGTCTGCTCCGGAAGCAGGGTGTGAAGCTTTTTATCCCGGTTCGCATCCAGAAAGGCCTGTATGAGTGTCCTGCTCAGCTGATTCACAGCGTCCTCAAGGTGAAGAGCCTGTCCGGTTTTCAGATGCAATCCGTCCAGCACGTCCTGCACTGTCCGCTTACTGTCCAGAAAAAAAGAGACCTTTTCAACCGCCCGTCTGCTCAGCAACTTTACGAACCCGGTATCCGTTAATTTATTTTTAATCCCTTTCGCAGTGACCAGGTGCCGCATCACGAGCTGACCCAGCTTTACCCCGATATCCTTGCGGCGTCTGGGGATCAGACCAGGAGTAAATGGCAGTTTCCATTTCCCGATATAAATCGACTGAAAAGGGTGGAAAAGCATTTTAATCGCCAGCAGATTGGTCAGCCCGCCGACCAGCGCACCGGTCATCACAGGGATAAAAATCTGATAAAATGTATGCAAGGCACGACTTCCTTTTTCCGACAGACTCTGCTCTTATTTTAACAGAGAGAAAAGACGATGCCTATAGATAAAGGAGCGGCAGATGCCGCTCCCATTTAATTTTACTATTGACAGAGCATACTTTTTTTATTTCTGGAAACCGCCAAACTGAGACTGTGCCTGCGCAACCAGCCGCTTCGTAATTTCGCCTCCGACCGAACCATTCGCTCTTGAAGTGGTATCCGGTCCAAGGTTTACGCCGAATTCGCCGGCAATTTCTGCTTTCATCTGATCAAGCGCCTGCTGTACACCTGGCACGACTAACTGATTTGAATTTGCCATGTGTTTCACCTCCCTTGTAAGCCTATTTTGCTCAGCACCTGATTTCTATATTCCCAAAAAGCCTGGTAATTTTTTGAAATCAATGAACCAGCAATTGGCTAAAAGAAGTGATGATCGCACTTTATGCTACAGGCCTGAGTTCACCGGTTAACGGATCAATAACAAGGCCGTATACCGGAGTATCATCCGGAAAGAGTGGATGGTTTTTTACAATATCGACACTGTCTTTTACCTGATCGGCTACGTCATCAAATCCGCCCAGCCACTGATCAGGCTGAATTCCGGCATCTCGCACTTTTTCAAAATTGTGATCACTGACTCCGCGTTTTTGCATGTCTGCACCCATTTGACTGCCATGGAGTCCATGCATACCGCAGTCTGTGTGACCAATAATATAAACAGCTTCAGAACCAAGTTCGTAAACAGAGACAAGAATGCTCTTCATTACACTGCTATAGGGCCCTTCCACCATGGCTCCGGCAGATTTGATCATAATCGCATCACCGTTTTTTAAATGCAAAGCCCGCGGCAGCAGCTCGATCAATCGGCAATCCATACAGGTGACTACCGTCATTTTTTTGACAGGCTTTCCTCCGGCTTCAAAGGGCACGTACCCTTTATTTTCAACAAATTTTTTATTATCAGCCAAAAGATCCTCAAGCTGTGACAACGTCCATCCCTCCAGATTCAGTCTATCATGAATGACTGTAAAGAAACGCCCGCTGACCGGCAAGTCTTTGACACAGCCAGAGACTTATTTTATTGATGCTTTTTTGAAATGTTACACGTGCTTAAAGTATAAAAAAATTCAGCAGATGAATCCAGCCGGTTGCTCAAAAAAAGCCGCCCTCCGATTGCGGAGGACAGCTTTTTCAGAAAATCCGGATCACAGCTTTGTCACGTTAGCGGCCTGCGGTCCACGGTTGCCATCGACTACTTCAAATTGAACGGCCTGACCTTCGTCAAGCGTCTTGAAGCCGTCGCCCTGAATCGCACTGAAATGTACGAATACATCATCATTTTCGCCTTCAACTTCAATAAAGCCGAATCCCTTGTCCGCGTTAAACCATTTTACTGTACCTGTTTTCAAAAAGAAAACCTCCTAAAGTTAACTAAAAATATTTTATATATGCGCATGTTTTATCCGAGAGGCGTCTGCCGGAAACCGGAGATTCTGCCCATGTCAGTAAAAAATTCACATATCGTAAAGATTGTCAATAAAAAATCTCCACATTGATCATTCTTTGCGACACGTGAATCATAAATGTCCTGATTTATCATACGAATAATCAAATTTGAGCCTAACATAAACGAACAAAAACAAAAGCATCATTACACATTCCGGCGCCGAAACAACGAAAGCCCTACCTCTCTTCCATCCTTACGGTTCCTCTGACCGAGCCAGTATGATTCAGCGCAATATCCCCTGATATTTCATACTATCCCTCAATCCATTTTTCAGAAAGACAGTATATCCATTTCACCGGACAGGCGAAACGAATATTCTTATCATTCACATTAGGCCATTACTATACTATACGCAATAAAGGAAAATGTCAACAGCATCACCGTATTTCCCGGTCACGGGCTGATCATTTTTCCTGAAGTAACTTCAGGATCTGCTCGAGATCCTCGATCTTTCTGGCAAAGAGCAGGACGTGGCGGCGATCGGTGTCGATCACAAGTACGCCATCTTTGGACAGCCTCATGTTCTTGATACTATCGTATTCAATGAACTGAAAGCCATAAAGGAATCCTGTCTCCTTAAAGCGTGCTTTCGGTGTATGGACAAAGGCATAAAGCAGAAGCAGCCCCGCAAGGATAAGCAGCAGCAGGTTAATAGTAGCACTGTTATTCTGCAGCCGATTGGATATATAGAGAATGACAACCAGTACGGCGAGAATAAACTGGTCAACAAAACTTCTCTTCCTTAATCTGACAGTGAGTACCGTCTTCCCTTTTATCCATATGCTCACGCATTCATCATAGATCAGATAAGCGGTATAACCGGCGATGATTATTAATAAAACAACCAGAGTCAGGGTCATTTTTTATCCTCCGTTTTTTCTTCAAACCGGATTTTAAAAACAGATCTTATAATACAGGGATCGACAGGTCCTGTCGATCCCCGTAAGCCTCATTTATTTAAAGAAGTGTACCCAGTAACCAAGAATGCCGATGACAAAGAAGCCAAAGATAATCCACAGTGGATTGACTTTCTTTCTCAGCAGCCACATGCAGATAAAGGTGAGCAGCAGTGGTACGATTCCCGGCATCAGCTGATCGAGGATATTCTGTACGGTCGTTACCGTATATTTACCGGTTTCCGGATTTTTTACACGTGATAAAACAACCGGGATGTTCACTGTTGTCCATTTATTGACCAGGGCACCCATCACAAACAGGCCAAGAATTGAGGCGCCTTCAGTCAGCTTCTGCAGAAGACCTCCACCCATGTCGGAGACGACATCGACACCTTTTCTGTAACCATAAGCGACGCCCCACCATCTGAAGCCAAGACGCAGAACATTCCAGAGGACGAAGAAGAGAATCGGCCCAAGAATGTTACCGGACATAGCAATTCCGGCGCCCAGTGCAGCGAGTACCGGACGGGCGGTACCCCACCAGATCGGGTCACCGACACCTGCGAGCGGCCCCATAAGGCCAACCTTTATTCCGTTAATCGCTGCGTCATCAACCGGTTTTCCATTCGCTTTTTCTTCTTCAAGTGCAAGCGTCACACCAAGAATCGGTGCTGTCATCATCGGTGTTGTATTAAAAAATTCATTATGACGCTTCATCGCCTGTTTGCGTTCTTCACTTCCGGCCGGATATAACCTTCGAATGGCCGGTGTCATTGAAAAGGCAAAACCCAGTGCCTGCATGCGTTCAAAGTTCCAGGATCCCTGGTGTAAATTTGATCTGACGAATACCCAGAACAAGTCACGTTTTGTCAGTTTTTTTACGCTGCCGTTTGCAGCAGCTGCAGTTTCGTTACTCATGAGATTAACCCCCTTTAGTCCAGTTCATCGTCAAGGTCATCATCTGAAGAACCTGAATTACTATTTCCCGATGTTGCTGCAGCCGGTTTATTGTACTTCGGACTCAGCTGAATATAGACAATGGCAAGGACCAGACCGATGACGCCCAGGGCAACCAGATTGAAGTCGGTAAATGCAGCGACGACAAATCCAAGGAAGAAGAACGGCATCAGGTAACCGGCGCGCATCATATTAATCACCATTGCATAACCTACAACGACGATCATACCACCTGCAACATTCAAACCACCGGTGACAACATCAGGAATGGCATTGAGCATATCTTTGACTGCCGATGTACCAACAGTTGCGAAAACAATGATGGCCGGAATCGAAATACGCAGTGCCTGAAGAAACAGGGCGGATATGTGCAGCCAGTCCATGGCACGCAGATTTCCTGTTTCCGAAGCGCGGTCGGCACCATGCTGAAAACCAACGGTAATGGTACGAACCAGAATCGTCAGTACCTGACCGGCGGCAGCCAGCGGAATCGCAAGCGCAATACCTGTTCCAATATCCTGATTTCCGGCGATAACCAGAATGGTTGAAATGATTGAAGCCAGTGCCGCATCGGGTGCGACAGCCGCGCCAATATTCATCCAGCCCAGCGCGATCATTTCCAGTGTACCGCCGATCATAACACCTGTCGTCATATCTCCAAGGACCAGGCCGATTAATGTACAGGCTATCAACGGTCTGTGCGTCTGAAATTCATCCAGAATCGACCCCATCCCGACGATGCTTGACACTAAAAAGACGAGGATAATCTGAATCACAGAAACATCCATCACTTTCCCCTCCTAAAAACAGGATGATTTATGGTAATATTTCATTTAACCCTATTTCAATCAGCTTTCCTTTTCTTCCACTTTTTTCAGAAGTGGCATAATATCCCCCTTATTATCCGAGGGCACTTTTCTTAATTCGAGTTCAATCTGCCGATCATGTAATGTATGAAACGCTTTGATGTCCTCAGGGCCGACAGCAACAGCATTGGTGATCATCGTTTTTCCTTCCGAATAAGCAATGCTTCCAATATTTATTGAATGAATCGGCACACCCTGTTCGATCATGCGAAGAACATCAGTCGGGTTTGTAAAAAGAAGCATGACCGGGTCCCTGGCATATTTTGGATTATTGTAGACCCTTACAGCTTTATCTACATCCACGACGTGTGCCGATACACCAGGAGGAGCAACCTGTTTTAATAAAGTGCTGCGAACCTTATCCTTTGCCACATCGTCATTCACAACAATCAACCGTTTGACACCGGTTTCCTTTGTCCAGACTGTGGCAACCTGACCATGAATCAACCGTGAATCCACTCTTGCTAATTTGATAATCATTAAAAATCATCCTCTCCTGAATCGTTTTCAGCTTCACCCAGTGTCTTATTCAGGGACTTAACCCCTTCAACTGCTGTTTGACTCATTTCATCCACCAGTGCTTCCAGATTAAGTGAATCCCTTTTAGAGAAACATTCAATCAGCATGGGCAGGCTGAGTCCCGTAATGACATCCATATTTTCCTTGCCGGCTGCGAAATTTGATGCTGCATTGAACGGGCTTCCACCAAACAGATCAACCATGAAAAGCAGTCCATCGCGAACATCCAGTCCGTGCAGCGCTTCCTCGTATTTTCTCTTTAGATCATCCGGTCCTTCTCCCGGAGAAAAGGTGACGGTCGCCACATTTTCCTGTTTGCCAAAGATCATTTCGGCCGACTTGACAATCTCACGGGAAAAAGCACCGTGCGTGGCGATGATAAGCGCTATCATTTTTCACCCCTCCTTCCATTCGTATCAGCTGTACACTTTTAATAAGCAATTTCCATGCCAGTTTATGTATTAAAAAAAAAGACATCAGGAACCCTTTGATAAAAGGGCGAGATGTCCTTACATGTATCCCTGTTGATACACTTTTCCATAAAAATAATATAAAAGTCTGTCCGTCAGAACGTGTGCTGATACACTATCCGGCCTTAAACAGTGATTTAATACACTGATTATTTTGTCTGATCGTTCGTATTCTGAAGAGCCATACTGAATTCATCCTGAAGCAGGTCGACAAGATAATACAGTTCTTCATCAGAGAGGTGGATCTTCAGCTCCTTATCTATAACCTCTGATGCCTTTCTCACCTTTTTCAGCCATTCTCTTTTTTCATCCGAAACCGGTCCGGAATAATGAAGTACGTCACCGGATATGGCCCTCTCCAGTGCAAAGGCGGTATGCACCACAATGCGCAGGGTGGCCGTATTCTTGAGATGGACAGACCATACTCTTTCCAGCTGATGACAGAAATGGAGCAGAGTCGGAATCGCACGCCATGGATTTAAATAAGTCAGCATCTTCTTCAGACTGTCCTCACAGAGACTGCGTACAATTTTATTGGAATCTTTCTGGCCGGTCACTTTCTGGCCCTGCAACGCTTTTTCCATAATCGACTGGCCTTCACCTTCGATAAAATGCTCCAGTGAAATAAAAGGAGCTGCAATATTCGGCTTTTTCACGCCAATGGACGCAATGATATGATATTTTTTTCTCAGTTCCTGTGCCTGCTGATTAAGGTTCAGGATCGAAAGCGGAATCACTTTAATGGGTTCATCGGTTAAATCGTTTAAGTAGGATCGGATGAGTTCTTCAATCTTGCGGGCTGTCCCCTGTCCGCTTGAACAGATGGTCAGAATCGCTTTCTTTTTCCCCTGCATCCGTTCGGAATGGCTGATCACTTCATCTTCTTCCGTACGTTCAGGATTTTTCAGAGAGTCATAAATCCCAGGCAAATCCATATCAAGAAAATTCGCTTTTCGAACAGCATCCAGGACCATGGGTGTGGACACCTGGTCAATCGACTTAATCGGGATACCGGACCGTTCCTGGATCTTATCCTCAGAATAATACAGGGAACCCATATCGACCAGCATCAGTACACCCTCTCCATGATCAACGGTTTTCACCGCAGCGACAATCTCGTTCAGGATAACATGAAAACTGACATCAAGGGGCATATCCACTGCTTTGACATTGTAATCACCCAGCAGTTCGCATGTCACACTGACCATGGACGATGCGGTACTGTCCCCATGGGTCGCAACTACAATTCCTACCTTGCCTTTATTATTCAGCTCCTTAGCCGAGTCCAGAAGAATAGCCAGATACATGATTTCAATTTTCGGCAGTGTAAGATTAAATTTATCTTCAATGACTTCTTTCATTTTTGTTGCAACGAGATATTCATCCGCCTGTTCATCAATCAGTCTGTCATGGGGGGAAGGCATGCCCGCCGCAGGCCGGTTCTTTCTTTTCAACAACCCATCTAAATGCAGACTGATGAAATATAGGAATTTGTCATTAAACGTCCGGTTCAGCATGCTTTCGGCCAGTGATCGTAATTCTTCAGCCAGATTCATGACCCTTTTGTCAACCAGTTTGGCCAGTTTCCTGTTCGGGCTCTTGGAAATCTGCTGATAGAAACTCTTAATGTGGATTTTAATATCGGTTGCAACGAACCGGTTGATTTCAGCCGGATCCACATTCTCCTGCTTGAGCAGATTGGCCTTATCCTCAATAATTTTGTACATGTCAAAAGGAAGTTCATATACATCGTCTTCGACAAGATCTTTACTTCCCTCTCCGGTAATGACTGTGGTCTGTCCCACCACGTTAGATATCAGCTCATTTTCCTTCACATTCCTTGAGATCAGACTAAAGCCTTCCTTCATCTCCTGAGGAAGCATTTTCAAATGAAGGTCTACGAATGGTTTGTCCATGCTGTCCAGAAATCCCTGAGCACAGACGAACTGAATATTCGATTTTAGCTGACCGACATTCCCGAAGGTCACACTGCCGATCAGGGCTTTGATCACATTTTCATCCACTTTTATTTCTTTATGAATCCTCCTCGCTTCCTTGGAAAGCAGGTATTTTGTCAGATCCACTTTCTCTTTTGCCTGACGTTCATGAAAGGAGGGCATGGTAATCGTAATCGGAATGCGCCGTAAAAACGTGTTTAAGAAAGAGGAGGATGGATCTTCGGTCGTTGCCGAGATGATCAGGACATGCGCCTGTCTCCTTTTGTCGGTCTCACCGAGCCTGTTGAAGTGCCCCGTATCCATAAAATAGAAAATCATTTCCTGTCCTTCCGGAGGCAGGCGGTGCACTTCATCCAGAAACAGGATGCCGCCGTCAGCCTTTTCAACAAGTCCCTGCTTATCCGTTTCTGCGCCTGTGAAAGCCCCTTTCACATGACCAAAGATCTGTGAAATCAGAAGCTGCGGATTGTTATAATAATCTGCACAATTGAAGACGACAAACGGCGAGTCCTCATCCATCCTCTTCATATATTTTGCGTAGCTGTGCATCATGTGAGCAAACAGCGTTTTCCCTGATCCCGTCGGTCCGAGAATTAATGTATGGAGCCCGCGCGGCGGGTAAACAACAGCCGCTTTGGCCTGACCGGTAATTTTTTTCAGACTGCCGTCTGAGCCGATCAGAAGACTGAAAGGATCTTTATTTTTCTCGATATCGGCAGGTTTTTTAGCAAGATACCGTTCTTTAAGCGAAGGAATATCCAAAATCGTCTGGTCGACGATCGTTCCAAAATTATTACGTACAGTGTCTCTGGGAATATAGAGCACGGGACGCTGTTTGATTTTAATCACCTGTCCGGACCGTACAAGATTGTTCAATTCCATACTGACATTGTTGCGCAGTATATTCAGATCATCAGAAAGTTCCTTTGCCGAAAAGCCTTCTTTCTCAAGAAGCTGTTTTTTTGTCAGCTCCTCACATTTATTCTTCAGTCGCTGATAAATCCGGTCGATCCGTTTCAACTGGCAGGCACCTCCATCTCAAGAAAAGTGATACACTCCTGTTCTTCATTCAGGTAAACGCTTTAACATAATTTCATTCTATCATAAAGTGTATCAACACGTGTTTTAATCCAATATACTTATATTTCATTATAATCATGATATAAATCATTGTGTTTACTTGGCATAACACTTATAGTTACTTATATGAGAGGAGGAAATACAGTGTATCAGGAGGAACGGCTGGTCAGAATACTTGAACGTTTAAAAAAGCGCAAGACCCTGTCAGTCAGTGATATTTGCCTGAACTATCACGTCTCACGCGACACCGCAAGAAGAGATATCATCAAGCTGACTGACCAGGGGGCGGCTATTCGGACGCGCGGAGGGATCGCGCTTCCTGAATTTAAAGAAACCCTTCTTGCTTACCGGGACCGGCTGCAGAATTATTCCGCAGAAAAAATCAAAATAGGCTCTGCGGCACTCAAATATCTGCGAAAACGGGGGTACTATTTTTTAAATGCTTCCACAACTGTTTCCTGTATGGCAAAGGCACTGAATACTGAATCTGTCATTTATACCCATTCCCTTGACGTTGCTGAAATTCTGTCCAACCAGACAAAAACCGCTGTTTCGTTATTTGGCGGCGCTCTGAATACGGCAAACAGATACTTCTTTGACGCAAAGACACTGCAGCAACTGCTTCGGATCCATTTTGATGCCGCCTTTCTCGGGACGGCGGGTATTACTTCAGATGGTTTTTATTACGATGATCAGGATGATGCAGCCGTTAATGAGACCGTATCCACCCGTGCCGGCCGGACGATAGTCCTTGCAGAAGACAATAAATTTTTAAAACACAGTCGGTTCAGAGGCCTGGACTGGGAACAGGTCGACATGATCATTACGAATACAAAGCCCCCTTCCGCCTTTTTACTGAAAGCTGGCGAAGCAGGCACACAAATCATAATGACGGGAGAAGAAAAAAATGACCATTAAACTCATTTTCAGTGATATCGATGGAACACTGCTTAACTCCCGGCACAGGATCAGTCCCCTAACGCGGGAAGCCATACAGAAAGTGTCACAGAAAAATATTCCGTTTATTCTTGTTTCGGCACGTATGCCAGGCGGCATCCTCCCTATTCAGGATGAACTCGGTATCCGGCAGCCCATCGTATGTTACAGCGGGGCACTGATTCTGGATACACCTGATTCCGCAAGACCGGATCAGCCGCTCTTGAACATCTCCATGGACAGTCATATGGCGGGCCAAATTTACCGGCTCGTCTGTACATTCCCGTCCATCAGTTTCAGTGCCTATCGTATGAACCAATGGCTGGTTCGCTCTTCCGACAATCAGTGGATTGAGCAGGAACATCATATTGCCCGTACGCCTTTTAAAATATTTGATTTCGAAGGGCAGCCATCCTTTTATCCGCCGGTCAACAAGATCCTCTGTATGGGACCCCCGGAAGACATCCTCGCTCTTGAAACACAACTGGCAAAAGAAAATCTGCCGGCATCCTTTTACAGATCAAAACCGACTTATCTCGAAATTACCGCACGAAACGCCCGTAAATCGGCAGCCCTTGCCTTCCTGATGAAGCACTTTCATGTGAAAAGGGAAGAAACACTCGCCTTTGGAGATAACTTTAATGATGCAGATATGCTGCAATTCGCGGCAACCGGTATAGCAATGGACAATGCTCCGGCTGAGGTGAAAAAGTCAGCAGACCGGGTGACCGTATCAAACGATGAAGACGGTATCGCAGAGAGTCTGAGGGAACTGCACCTGATTTAAAAGTAAAAATCCGGCATACCTCATTCGGGTAATAGCCGGATTTTGTCCATTAATCAAAAATGTCACCAAGCATATCCATGACTGATTTTTTCTTTTTCCTTCGCGGATAGTATCCCTTTTTTCTTCGGTCATCATAATGGTCATGGTCATGGCCATAACGCCCGTAATCCCGCCTGTCGTGCCTGTCGTAATGATCGTCAAAGTCATCATCATCACGGTCGTACCACTCATTGAACGGTTCCCTTACCTCTTTCACTCTCCGCGATATCTTGTCCAGCTCACCACGGTCAAGCCAGACCCCCTTGCAGTTCGGACAGAGATCAACCAGGACACCGTCTCTTTCTACTTCTTTCATTCTTACATCTTCACAAACAGGACAATTCAATGTATCGCGCCCCTTTCCGGAGTTTTACATGATAATCCACAATTTAATTATAACAAAAGATCTTGTTATGCGCTTACAAAGGCATTAAATTGGTACAAAAATCCCGCTAAGGTACCATTTCCTTAAGCGGGATTTATATCTGTCATTTTTCCTGCATGAAGGGGCAGTACAGGATGATTATAAAATAAGTCAATCGTTGACCGCATCCGATGATCTAAACCTGTCATATTGGTCAGAAGACCTATCCGTTTCCCCTACAACAGCTTAAGCTGTTCCTGAAGGAGTATTTCAACCCCTGGGTCAACTACTGTCGATTTTAATCAACAGTAGTAGATAAATCTCATATTGTGATTGTAAATCCATTACAATTGCTTCTTTAAAAGTTCCGAAATCTGATCATTCGATTGTTCCCACTCGTTTAGACACCTGGCCATCGATCCCCAGACCGGCGGACATACCGGAAACACAAATGAACGATTCATTTGCTGAAGAACCCTTTGCCTGATCAGGATGCATTTCCACACACCGCCGGTCAGAACGACCTGAGGCGGTGTATCAAAATGTTCCAATCCATTTCCAATCAGCTGGATGAGCTGATCTGCCGCCTTATCCAGTATCTTTCGGGCACATGAATCACCGAGTTCTGCAGATTCAGCAACAAGCGGAACCAGACCGGCTATCTTATCTTTCCTGGCCTGATAGACGATCGGAATGATGTCCGGAATAGCCGTAACCTGAAAGTAATCTTTCACCTGGCTGGTTAATGCTGTCGCAGGCCGTCTTCCATCATATTCCATCAGCACTTGACGAATCGTTTCACGTCCGATATCATATCCGCTTCCCTCATCACCAAACAGAAACCCCCACCCACCAATACGAAATGACCGACCATCTTCATGTAAGCCATAGGCAATGGACCCTGTACCTGCAATGACAACCATTCCCGGTTTTCCGTCCGTCCCACTCCACAACGCGTTCATCGCGTCATTTCCAACCTGAAGATGAGTGATGTCTGCCGGACAGGCAGCCTGAATGCTTCTGGTCAGTCGCTGAGTCAATGCAGGATGATCGGCTCCGGACAATCCCGCGAAACAGCCTTGAAGGCGAATCACCCTTTGACCGTCGAATAATATTGAAAAAAGCTTTCGAAAATGATCGGTAACCTGATCGAAAGACATGCCATTTGGATTGGTACCCGCTCCGATTGCACGAGAGAGAATTTTGCCGCTATTCGAAAAGAGGACTGCATCTGTTTTCGTCCCGCCACCGTCAATCGCCAGATAAATCTTTTTCAAACAATTGCACCTTCTTCCAGCTGATTCTTTGCTTAATTTTGCTGGTTTTCTGTATTCAATGCTTTCCGAATAAATCCATCTGTCAATCTGAGGCGATCAAGCGCTTCGCTCAGCGGGCAGTGAAGGAGAAGCATAACGATCGCTGCCTTAACATTTTGCCGTGAATCAGCGTAATACTTCTCCGCGGTCGCGAGGTCAGCACCGGTGGCCTCTGCAATGATGCGTTTTGAACGTTCAACAAGTTTCGCATTGGTTGGCTGCACATCAACCATTAAATTTTTATAGATCTTCCCCTGACCAATCATCGAAGCCGTCGAAATCATATTCAGAACCATTTTTTGAGACGTTCCGGCTTTCAATCTCGTTGAGCCGGTCAGCACTTCCGGTCCGGTCTCCACTTCGATCGCTACATCGGCAAACTTGCTGATTTCGGCGTCACAGTTACAGCTGATACTGGCGGTAGGTACACCAATCTTGCGGGCATAGCGCAATCCGCCAATAACGTAGGGCGTCCTGCCACTGGCCGCGATACCGATGACGTAATCCCTCTCTGTCAGTTTGCTGGTTATTAAGTCTGACTCGCCTAACTGTTCATCATCCTCCGCTCCTTCAACAGCCTCAATCAAAGCACGATCCCCACCGGCGATCAATCCGATGACCTGGCCAGGAGGTGAACTAAAGGTCGGAACACATTCTACAGCATCCAAAACACCGAGTCGTCCGCTTGTCCCAGCGCCCATATAAATTAACCGTCCTCCCGAATGCAAGGATCGAATTGCTTGTTTCACAACCTGTTCAATTTTTCCCAGCTCTTTCTCCACTGCAAGAGGCACACTCCGGTCCTCAAGATTCATGCAGCGTAATATCTCATAAATACTCATCTTGTCGAGGTTTGTTGTCTTCGTGTTTCTGGCTTCTGTCGTCAGTTTATCCAGCATCAAAAAACCATCCTTTTGGAAACTCTTATTAAAAGCTGAAAGTCCTGACCATCGGACTTATCAGGACTTTCATTTGACATGGCGTGCTCAAAGAGATCTGCCCCGCATGTTACCGCTTGTCATTAAGCTCTTTAGAGAAGGTGGCGTACGCTTTCCATGGATGCGCGCCTGCCTTCTTATAAAAATCAAGAAGCTGTGTCCAGTTAATGACGATATGCTTTAATCCGCGCTGGCCAAGATACGCCAAACGCCCCTGATCAAACAGTTTTGTCCTGCTCTGTCCATTCTTTCATCGCCAGATTGACAAAGATTCGGCGAATACGATTCATATTAATCTGACGGCTGATATGGACCCGATTGCTCAGCAAGATAAAACCGAGATTTGCAACAGGATCAATCCAGAAAAACGGACCCGTAAAACCTGTATGACCATAACTTTCTTTCGAGACAAAGTATCCACCCGGAGAAAAGCGGTCGTCTACCAGTTGCCAGCCAATCCCGCGATTTTTGCCTAGTGATTTTGTGTAATTTCTTCTGCTCATCCGCAATGTTGCGGGAGATAGAAAGTAAGCTCCCGAATCGGTCCTGCCTTCATTCATCAACATACGGACATAGATTTTTAAATCATGGAGATTTGAAAACAAACCGGCATGGCCGGAGACACCTCCAAAATAAAAGGCATTCTCATCATGAACTTTTCCCCATTGGTAATGTCCCACTTTCGGCATCCATTCTGTCGGCGCAATCATCCGCAAATCCGCCTTCGGATTGAAACCCGTGCTGGTCATTCCCAACGGCTGGAAAACGTGTCCGTCAGCGAATACATCGATCGATTGCCCGGTCAGGCGTTCAACCAGAAAGCCGAGCAAAATGAAGTTCAGATCACTGTAGACGACCTGCTTACCTGTTAATGTGTTCAGGGAAAGAATATATCTCAGTACCTCCTGTTTGCTCCAGCCATATTGGTAAAAAGGAACTGAAGCCGGGAAACCGCTCGTATGTGTCAGAAGATCCCTTAAAGTCAGATCACTGTTCGCCTCGTCCGGGAAAAACAGCTGAACCGGATCATCAATGTCCAGTTTTCCCTGCTCCAATAGCAATAATAGACTTGGCAAGGTCGCACAAACCTTCGTCAACGAGGCAAGATCAAACAGAGTATCAAGAGCCATTGGAATCTTCTCATCTTTATGAGTGTAGCCGATAGCATTTTCAGCAAGCGTCGATTGCCGATTAATCACTGCGTAGACTGCTCCAGGGATTTGATGGGCGCATACCTCATCTGTTAAAAATTGGTCAATTGATTTATAGGATGGAAAATTCATCATTATGCTCCTGTCACTTCACTCGAAAACTATTTTTAATTGCATCCAGCGACCGATTCAAATATTTCAGCGACGATTCGTATTGATGGCCCGCTACCGCCAGATAGATAATATCAACCAGATTAAGTTGAACGATTCGCGAAGTGGTCGCCGCGCTTCGGACATCCGATTCCGTCGACACAATCCCAATTTGAAAATCGACAAGTTGACCAAGCGTATTATTCCCGTATCGGGTAATCCCGATCGTTTTCGCGCCTGACTGCTTAGCAGCTTTGATGCATTCGATCGTCTGGTAGGTTTCTCCGGAGTTGGAGAAAGCAACGGCAACATCACCGCTCGTTAAGGTGACCGCCGACATCAGCTGCAAATGATTATCGGCGTAGGCAGTACAAGCCTTATTGATACGCATAAACTTCACCTGCGCGTCGCAGGCAACCAGCTGTGACGCCCCCGTTCCGAAAAAGTCGATTCGATGTGCCCTTTCGATCAAATCTATGGCCTGCTGCAGCTTCTGAATATCGAGCACTTTCAGGGTTTCATTAATCGAAAAGATCGTGTTGTTTGAGACTGATGCAACGACCGTAGGAAGATCACTGTTTGGGTTGATCTCTTTATATTCATCGCCAGTCGACGAAGAATCCTTCAGATCTCCGGCCACGCACAGCTTCAGCTCCTGATATCCTTTCATTCGGAGCGTTTTGCATAGACGAATAATTGCCGACTGGCTGGAACCACTTGCCTCTGCCAGCTCACTAACGGTCATCTGAAGCATTTGTTCAGGATGATCCAGTGTGAATTTTGCCGCCTTTTGTTCAGATGGATTTAATGCCGGATAGGATTGTCTGAGTCTGGCTAAACCGCCTTTTAACATGTCATCACCTTATCTTACGTTCAGCTCATGCCAATTTTTTTAAACACCTTGATTGACCGCAACTGCCGCGACCTTACGAACTTTCGGGAAGAAGCATGCGCTTGCCCCTTCGCCTTCAGCAGTCAACTCCGGACGCTTATCCCGGCAGACAGGTTGACTGAACGGGCATCGATCGGCGAAAAGACATCCGGCCGGCTCCTGAACACTTTGCCTGAATTGCGAAGTCGTAAATGAATTTCCCGTTGCGTTATATGGGCTTTTAGGTGCACCGGAAGAAATCGGGTGGTAATAATAGACTGTTTGAATTTTGCGTTGTTATTATTGTTGGATGAAAATTAGCGCACGCAGTCATTGAAAAAGCCCACACGTCAGGTAGATCGCCCGATTGAATTTGTCCCCCCTGAAAAGATGTCATGTTCAAGTCTTACGGATCCATAATTGAACATTAGGAATATAATATTTTATGCCAGATTCACTCGGCATATGTAAAATATTATTTCAATGATTAGCTACATTTTAGTTTTCCCCGTGTATTTTGTCCATGGAATTGTCAGGTTTTCTAGCATATTATTTTCAGAAAATTAAAAACACATCAAAATTTTGTACTTAAAAACCTTCAATTGCCTGAAAAAGCACAGAAAATTGAAGGTAAGAATTATGATGATTCTCGTATTTACTTTTCTATTTTTACAGTCAGTCCGGATGCACTGCCTCCCGGTTCTACTCCGTTTCCTGCTACTTGTTAGCAGGTTTGCTATCAACAAGAACTTCCGAGACATCCACCTATAAAACTGACAGGTATTGGCATATCCTGCTTGCTCCCTGTCCAGGCGGATTTACAGCATTTCACTACTCGCATCAGCCTGAATAAGGTTTGATGTAAATCGGACAGATATCAAGCGGCAATGTCTGCCGATCGTTTATTTTGAATTATATATGATCATCCTTATTCTTTACATGTTACGCGGATCTTCGAGACATCTGTTCCCACAGTAAATGAAGTGTTACCGTTATTCGTCACAAAGGGTACAGGAACGCCGTCCGCCAGAATCTTTTCAGGTGCGGTCTGATTCAGGATCAATGTGATGGACTGATAAGACGGATCATATTCCGAATGCGCTAAAGTCTGTTTAATGGATACGCCCCTGCCATCATGACTGACTTCCCATGTATAGAGATTATATACCCCTTTCCGGTAGTCGAAGCTTTCCCCGTCATCCTGATAATGGGTATAGGTGGCAGCTGATCCTTTATCCGGAAGATAGATATCCAGAGTGAGCCGGTCTATCTTCTTTTCACCGATATAATTTTGTACCGGGTAAAGCGGGATAAAGCTTCCTGCTTTGATGTAAATCGGACAGATGTCGAGCGGTGTTTCTCTGGTGATGTACTGTCCACCATCATATTTCTCCTTCGTCCAGTAATCGATCCAGCTGTCCCCTTCCGGAAGGTAAACGAGGCGTGCCTTTGCTCCCTGTTCAACAACAGGTGCAATAAGGAGAGATTCTCCGCACAGAAATTCATCATTGATCTCATAAGTCTTCGGATCATTCTGATAGTGCAGCAGGAGCGGCCGGATCACAGGAAGTCCGGTTGATTCTTCGTCGTGCAGAATGTCATACAGATACGGAATCAGCTGATACCTCAGTTTAATGTATTTTCTGTTGATCGCTTCCGTCTGTTCATCAAACGCCCAGGGTTCCTGGTCACGCGTGAAAATGCTGGAGTGGTTACGAAACAGCGGCGTGAACGCACCAACCTGAACCCAGCGAGAGAGTAGTTCAGCCGAGCAGTCCCATCCGAATCCGCCGACATCGGTCCCGCAGAAAGCAATACCGCTCAGGCCGAGATTCATCAGCATCGGAAGAGACATCCTCAGGTGTTCCCACATACTCTGATTGTCACCTGTCCAGACGGTTGCATATTTCTGCGTTCCTGCGTAACAGGCACGGGTGATAACAAAGGGGCGTTTGCCTGTCGCCTTTTTCAGTCCCTCGTAGGTCGCCTGAGACATATAATGACCATAGACATTGTGAATTTCGCGGTGATCCGTTTCGACTCCATCGTGATGAAAAACGACATCGTCCGGCAAAGGTCCTTTAAAACTGGCCGGCTCATTCATGTCATTCCAGATACCCGCTACCCCTGTATCCGTCATGATTTTCTGATTGGCTGCCCACCAGTCTCTCACTTTCTGATTTGAAAAATCAGGATAGAGCGCATCACCGGGCCAGACGCGGTTGACATAAGGGATCCCATCTTTGTCCGTCGCAAAGTATCCATTTTTCATTCCTTCATCGTAAACCGTGTATCCCCTGTCCTTTTTTACGCCCGGATCAATGATCGTCACGACTTTGTAGCCTTGCGCTTTCAGCTCTGCCAGCGTTTTCGCCGGATCTTCAAATTTCTTCTTATCCCATGTGAACACACGGTACCCGTCCATGTAATCGATATCAAGATGCAGAACATCACATGGAATATCCTTTTTGCGAAAGGTATCGGCAATCTCCCGCAGCCTGCCCTCCGGTGTATAAGCCCAGCGGCTCTGCTGATAACCGAGCGTCCACATCTGCGGGAGAGGCGTCGTTCCGGTCAGAAACGTATAGTTACCGACTACCTTTTTGACAGACGGTCCAAAAATAAAGTAATAATTCAGATCACCGTCTACAGCACCAAAAGAATAATAGTCACTGTTTTCCTTACCAAGATCGAAGACCGTCTCATAGGTGTTATCGAAAAAATAACCGAATGCCTGTTTATCTTTTAAGGTGATGAAAAAGGGGATTGATTTGTACATTTTTTCAAAACGTTCCACGTGCGGACTGGCGTCGTCGGTATTCCACATCCTGTAATGGTACCCTTTTTTATTCAGAGGGCCTGTTTTTTCGCCGAATCCATAAAAGTATGTGTTCTTCTCCAGTTGCTTCTTCACGCTAATTTTAAACCTGTCCGACTCTTTTTCCAGTTTGTGCCCTTCTTCAGCCGCAAGTTCCAGTCCCGCTCCGGATCCCCGACGAATAAAAGCCGTACCCTGACCCCGGTAATCGGCACTGAGCAGGTGGCCCTCCAGATCGTAAATATCCACCTTGAAAGTATCCGAGATCTGAACAATAAGCGTCTCTGTCTGAAGGACTACCCTGCCGTCCTCCTGCCTGACCGTAAAAACTCCGGGATGTGGATGAAGATCTTCAATCGCCTTTGAAGGCCGTTGTTCTGCAGCAAACGGTGCAAAAAATCGAATAATTGATGGCGTGATGACCTCGATGCTTACTGTTTTATCTTCAAATTCGATATCAATGGTACTGCCTTTTTGCTTAAATGCCTGTAATTTTCCAAACATCCGGATCCCTCCATCCTTGAATAGTAAACGTTTACTCAATAAATCGCTTTCATTAGCATGATAGCACAGCACCCAATCAGTGACAACAAACGGATAAGAGAAAAATCAGGACCTGATACCGATCATTGATATCAGGACCTGATTGATGACGACGATTAAATTGGAGACCGAGAGGATCAGTTATTTCCGGCGTGCCTGATAGAGCTGGGTTTTTCCGGCAATAGCTCTGTCCGGCTTTTTCCATTCAATGGTGAATGCGTGATCCATACTGTTGGTCACGACCATGATGCTCAGATCAGATTTTGCCTGACTGCGGATGATGTCCAGATCCCCTTTAATGATTCTCTGTCCGACAGAAACATGATCGCCTGCCTTTACAAATGTCTGAAACCCTTCACCCTTAAGGTTCACGGTATCAATCCCGATGTGAACAAGAATTTCTTCTCCAAGTCGTGTCCGTATACCAAAAGCATGTTTTGTTTCAGCTAATTGAACCAGCTCTCCCTCTGCCGGTGCAACAAAAATACCCTCTTCAGGTCGGATGGCGATCCCTTGCCCCATCATGCCCTGTGAGAAAACTGGGTCCGGCACGTCAGTTAAAGGTACGAGTTCACCTGTTGCAGGGGCAAAGACCCGCTCCGTCCCGTTTTCAGGATGACTTTTCCCGCCCTCTTTCGAATGGGCAGGATTCGATGGACGGCCAATCATCTTTTTCAATGCATCCGCAACAAATTCCACCTCAGTCCCGATGATAATCTGGAGATTTCTTTTATCAATTCTGAAGACACCACGCACTCCTGTACGTTTTATCGACTGTTCATCAACCTGCGAGGTATCGTTCAGTTTCAGTCTCAGACGGGTAGTACAGTAATCAATCTGATCAAGATTACGGTCCCCGCCAATGCCGTCAAAGATTTTTTCAGCCATAAATTGGTATTTGTCCTGAACCGTGTTTCTTTTTGAATCAATCTCTGCCTGATCACTAACCGTACCTGGGCCTGAAAAAGCGAATAAACTTTCATCTCCACGACCGGGCGTTTTAATATCAAATTTTTTAATTGCCCAATAGAAAATAACAAAATAGATAAGGAAGAAGACCAGCCCGATGGGAATCAGCTCCCAGGCTCTTGTCCCCTGGGTAAAATTCAGCATGAAGTCGATTGCTCCGGCGCTGAAACTGAAACCCAGCTTAATTCCGAGCAGATTGGTGATCAGGCCGGATAAACCGGCGAGCAGAGCATGAACCACATACAGAGGATAGGCGAGAAACATGAATGAAAATTCGATGGGTTCGGTTATCCCGGTCAAAAACGCCGTCAGCGCAACGGAAAGCATCATGCCAAAAGTCTCTTTCCGTCTGTCTTTTTTCGCGGTCAGAACCATTGCCAGTGCAGCACCGGGAAGCCCGAACATCATGATCGGAAAGAAGCCGACCTGGTACGTTCCGGCACTTGGGTCACCCGCGAAAAAGCGGTTAATGTCCCCCGTCGCTTCATGGAACGTTCCGAAACCAAACCACAGATAAGTATTCAGAACATGATGCAGACCGGTTGGGATCAACATGCGGTTGGCAAATCCAAAAACAGCTGCACCAAGTGCACCCGCTGAGGTAATCCAGCCATTCACGCTATCCAGGATGTTCTGAATGTAAGGCCAGATCAGACCGAAAAGCAGGACGAGCAGGATCGCAGCCACTGCATTAACCAGAATAGCCACATGCCTCCCATTGAAATAGGGGTTTCCTGTAAATTTATCATATAATCGGTTGTAAAGGATCGGCGTAAATAATCCGGCGATGAATCCGGCAAAGACGCCCATGTTAATCGTTTTATCCACACCTGTCGCGCCAAAATTCAGGATGAAATACACAATGGCTCCGCTGATTGCGGCAGATCCGCTTCCATCCTTAGACAGACCTATGGCAATGCCCATCGCAAACAGTAAAGCCAGGTAACTGAACAGGGCATTCCCTCCGGCGTTGATAAACGGAATATTCCAGACATCACCTGCGCCCAGCCTGTTCAGAAGACCGGCCGCAGGAAGAACTGCGATCGGCAGCATTAATGATTTACCTAATCGTTGCAGACTACCCAAACCTCTCATGGCTTTTCCCCCCTTTTTAGTTCATATGTGCCAGGACAATCTGTGCGACAAACGCCCCTAGAAAAAGGGCATAGACACTCGTGATAATCGGAACAAAACGTCTTCCTCCGAAAAAGGCGAGCCATTCAGGCAGGTGAATGTTATAAAACTTGTTATATAGCCAGCCGGCAGTGATTCCGGTAATACAGGCACAGAGGAAGAAGAAGCTGAGAGTCGAAGCTGTCGATCCCCCAATCTGAATCGGTGTGATCATGTTAAAAACGAGTTTTGACTGAATGATAGAGGTCAGAGAAGCGCAGAAAACCAGATAGCCGACACAGCCGGCAAGTGCTGAAGCACCGCTGTTATCACGGGAAATACCTGCAGCAAGGCCGACAGATAAGGTAAACGGAAGAAAGAAACCGAATGTGTCCGCCACACCTTTGAATCCCCCGAAACCGGTCAATGCAAGTAATTGGAAGAAGGCGTAAATGATAACGGCAAGTGCAGGATAGACCAAACCGGCAGCGATGCGTTTATAAATCTTCTTCATTTTTACATTCCCTCCTGATGACTATTTTTAATAATATGAACCTCTGTCTCCTTTCCTGTAACTTTATCTGACAGCTCTGTTTGAAAAATGATAAATCAATTCTATTTTATACCAAAAAAAGAAGGCAGGACGGAAAATCAGACAATCCGTTTCATATATTGTCATTTTTATTAACAGGCGAAAGAATGCCACACAGTGATGTGAGAAGTACACTGATGTACACACAAAAAGGGCTGACCGGGGCCGGGGTAAATGCTTTTTCTGCGCACAGGCCGTGTTGGGGGGCAGGATGAGCCTGCACCATCGATTGGCTGATATATTCTGAGATTGGCTGAATTAGCCGAGATTCGGCTGATATACCCTTAAGACGGCTGAATTAGCTGAGATTCGGCTGATATACCCTTAAGACGGCTGAATTAGCTGAGATTCGGCTGATATACTCTGAAACCGGCTGAAATAACTGAGATTCGGCTGATTTATTCTGAAACCGGCTGAAAAGCCGAGATTCCCCTGATTTATTCTGAGATTGGCTGAATTAGCTGAGATTCGGCTGATATATTTTGAAACCGGCTGAAAAGCTGAGATTCGGCTGATATACTCTGAAACCGGCTGAATTAGCCGAGATTCGGCTGATATATTCTGAAACCGGCTGAATTAGCCGAGATGCGGCTGATATATCCTGAAACCGGCTGAATTAGCCGAGATGCGGCTGATATATCCTGAAACCGGCTGAAAAGCCGAGATTCCCCTGATTTATTCTGAAACCGGCTGAATTAGCTGAGATTCGGCTGATTTATTCTGAAACCGGCTGAATTAGCTGAGATTCGGCTGATATATTCTGAAACCGGCTGAAATAGCCGGTTCGCTGCCACAGGGAAAACGCACATTCCATTTCAGAATGTGCGTTTTCCCTGAACTACAGTGGCGCCTGTCAGGTGAGATACTTTCCTGCTTCTGCGACGCGTTGACCAATCTGCATTTTCAGTTTTAATGAGTCAATCGGCAGCTGCACAGCCACCTCGTCCAGAGTGATCAGCCGCCCGGTCAGCGTTTCCCCTTTTTCGAGATAGGCCAGTACTTTTTTAGCCAGAGATGTGACTTTTTCAAAACATTCATGAACATACACCTTCATCATGTCGCCTGTAAGCACATCCGGCCGTCTGTCTTCTTTTCCCTGTATTTGCATGGACCGGATCAGGACCGATTCCATCGTATAGACAGCGATCATCATGTCACTAAAGTATTTTATCAGCAACTGTTCCTGCTGCAGTTGCTGGTCGAACTTACGGGTTGCAAGTCCGAGGACATACAGCAAGATCTTTTTCGAGGCGGCAACGAGATATTCCTCTGTGCCGGATGCTCCGGGCGCCGGTTTTTTCCGGATGAGTGCTTCGATATCGGATTCGAGTGTGCCCAGCATGCGAAGCAGCGGTAATTCTCCTTTTGCGGCCTTTTTCAGAAGTGTGCTGCTGATGACCAGCCGGTTGATTTCGTTTGTCCCTTCAAAAATCCGGTTGATGCGGGAATCACGATAGATTCGTTCAATTTTATATTCGGAAATGAAACCATAGCCGCCATGGATCTGAACCCCTTCGTCAGCTACAAAATCCAGGGTTTCCGAACCCAAAACCTTGTTGATTGAACATTCGATAGCGTATTCAGCAATGCCGCTTGCAGACCGTTTCCCCGAGTCCGGACTATTGTAGTCAAGCGTTGCGAGGGATTGATCGATTAGCCCGGCTGTGCGATAAATTACACTTTCCAGCGCATAGGTCCGAATGTTCATGTCTGCCAGTTTTTCCCGGATCAGAGGAAAACTGGCGATCGGTCTGCCGAACTGTTCCCGTTCATTTGCGAACTTTGTGGAGAGCACGATGGCTTCTTTTGCTGAGCCAAGCGCGAGCGTGGCGAGCTTGAAGCGGCCGATATTCAAAATGTTAAATGCAATCACATGCCCCCGTCCGGCCTCACCAAGCAGATTCCCGGCAGGTACTCGGACATCTTCGAGGATGACCGGACGAGTCGACGAACCCTTGATACCCATTTTCTTTTCTTCAGGTCCGAGACTGACCCCGTCCCAGTTCCGTTCAACAATAAACGCTGAAAAACCCTTCCCGTCAATTCTGGCATAAACAATGAAGATATCGGCGAATCCGGCATTCGTGATAAATTGCTTTTCTCCGTTCAGCACGTAGTATTTTCCATCATCCGACAGTCGCGCGGTCGTCTTCGCGCTGAGTGCGTCCGACCCGGACGAGGGTTCAGTCAGGCAGTAGGCAGCGATTTTCGTGCCTGCCGCAAGTTCAGGCAGATATTTTTTCTTCTGATCCGGACTGCCGAAAAACACAATGGGCAGCGTGCCGATCCCGGTATGGACCGATGCCGACAGGGCAAAAGATGAAGCTTTTGCCAGTGATTCATTAATCAGGGTCGCACTGACTTTATCCAGGCCAAGCCCTCCGAACGCTTCCGGCACATCGGCGCTGAGCAGTCCGAGTGATCCGGCCTCTTTCAGTAAACGAAGCGTCAGTTCATAGTCCAGTCCCTCAATTTTCTGATCGTGCGGCACAACCGATTTTTCAATAAACTGCCGTGTGGTCTCTGCCATCATCATCTGTTCTTCCGTGAAGCCTTCCGGTGTCACAGCACCGCCGGGTGATTCGGTAAACAAAAAGGCCGCACCAAAAGCTCCCTTTCTTTTTAGAGTCATGTTCCTCTTCCCTTCTGAAATGGTCTTAAACCGTGCTGCATGTCTGCCGGGCAGCAGGGCTTCTGCGGGTCTTCCGATATCAGGCCTGCTCTGCTCCAAATACCGATTCTGCAAGAAGTTCTGCCACATCCCGGGTCCGGACTTGCTGATCAACGCCCTTTAACCTGGTCCCGTCGTCCATCATCGTCAGACAGTAGGGGCAGGCGCTGCTGATGGTGTCCGGCCTGACTTCAAGCGCCTGCTCTGTTCGTGCCAGATTGATGCGTTTGCCGGCTGTCTCCTCCATCCACATCATGCCGCCCCCGGCTCCGCAGCACATCCCGTTTTCACGGGACCGTTTCATTTCTGCCAGCTCAACGCCCGGAATCGCTTTCAAAATAGCCCGCGGCTGATCATACACGCCGTTGTATCGGCCCAGATAACAGGAATCGTGGTAGGTGATTCGTTCATTGACCGGATGTTCTGGTTTCAGGCGGCCGTCCCGGATCAGCTGATCCAGCAGCTGGGTATGATGCAGCACCTCGGCCTGCAGCCCGAATTCCGGATACTCATTTTTAAATGTATTAAACGTATGCGGACAGGCTGTAACGATTTTTTTCACGTTGTATTTTTCAAAGACTGCGATATTTTCCTGACACAACTGCTGAAATAAAAACTCATTACCCAGACGGCGCGCGGTATCACCGGAACTTTTCTCCTCATTGCCGAGCACGGCGAAGTTGACACCGGCAGCCTGGAGCAGGCGGATAAAGGCGCGTGTGATCCGGATACTGCGGTTGTCGTAGGAGCCCATGCTGCCGACAAAAAAGAGATAGTCGAAATCAGGATGCTCTTTCACCGTGGGGACTTCCATGCCGTCGATCCAGTTTGCCCGGTCATTGCGGCTCATGCCCCACGGATTGCCCTGGCGCTCAATGTTCTGCATGGCCCTCTGTCCCTCCTGAGGTACTTTTCCTTCAGTCAGAACCAGATAGCGGCGCAGATCAATAATTTTATCCACATGCTCATTTGCGACCGGACATTGATCTTCACAATTACGGCAGGTGGTACAGGCCCAGATTTCCTCCTCGGTAATCACATCGCCGATCAGCTGCAGATCTTCAGCCGACCGGTCCGACGTCTTTCCCCACGAGAAGTGCTGCCAGTGGAGAGTGGGACGGATATCTGTGACCGGCCCGGCCGTCCCGGTTGCCTCGCCGGATAGCGGCTGGTCCGCGTCTTCCCGGGCTGCCGCTTCCTGAGACAGCGGGTTTCCCGGCCAGGTGCCCGGGTAATGGCGCTCCATCTGAACCGCATGCACCGTTTTCTTTGTCAGATCGACGGGGATCCAGGGCGACTTTGACGTGACCGCCGAGCCTTTTTCCGTTAAATGATCACGCATTTTCGTGATCAGGTGCATCGGCGAGAGAAACTTGCCGGTCGCCGCGGCCGGACACATATTGGTACAGCGCCCGCACTCCACACAGGCATACAGATCAAGGAGCTGCTTTCGCTCAAAATCCTCAATTCGACCTGCCCCAAACGACTCTGCCTCTTCGTTTTCAAAATCAATCGAACGCAGCCTGCCGTCAGGATCGGTGCGGTGCAGAAAGATATTGAGCGGAGCGGTAATCAGATGAAAGTGCTTGGACTGCGGAACATACAGGGCAAAAGCGAGCAAAATCAATAGATGCATCCACCAGGCGATGTAATAAAATGCTGTTGCCGCCTCCTGTGACAGGCCCTGGAACCCGGTCGCAATCAGCGAAGAAACAGGGGTGAGCGGGGCCGGTGCTCCGTCCTGTCGCAGATGGTCAAACCCGGATGTGAACAGCACCGACAGCATCAGGGCAGCGATAAAAATGAGAACCAGAGACGGCTTAAAGCCTCGCTTCAGCCTTTTCAGCCGCTCAATATAACGACGATAAAAAGCATAGCTCACGGCAATCAGAACCAGCACGACCGTTATCTCCTGGGACAGCAGAAAAAAAGGGTAGCCCGGGATCGGCAGGTGATGCCCGGACAATCCCTTGAAAATAATATCCAGCGCACCGAACTGAAGCACGATAAAACCGTAAAAAATAACGATATGCATAATCCCGCTTTTCGGATCTTTCAATAGTTTTTTCTGCCCGAATACCTGCGTGACAAAAGCGGAGAACCGTTCCCGGAAATCATGGCGGAAGGGCGTTTTTTTCCCCAGTTTAATATAATCATAACGATGACAGATCACCTTCACTGTCCAATAGATTCCGCAACCGGTCACCAGTACAAAGAGCAGAAAATGAATCAGCTGCAGCATCGCAGTCACTCCCGGCTTGTTTCGATTATTTTTCCGACAAGACTTTTCTGAATGCTTCTGTCAGCTTCGGAACAATCTCAAACAGATCTCCGACAATGCCGTAATCGGCGATCTGGAAAATCGGTGCTTCAGGATCTTTATTGATCGCCACAATCACTTTCGACTGCGACATGCCTGCCAGGTGCTGAATCGCTCCTGAAATCCCGCAGGCAATATAAAGGTCAGGCGTCACGACTTTCCCGGTCTGCCCGATCTGAAGCGCATAGTCACAGTAACCGGCGTCACAGGCGGCACGTGAAGCCCCGACTGCCCCGCCGAGCGTATCTGCCAGTTCGTAAAGCGGTTTGAATCCTTCTGCGCTTTTAACCGCCCGTCCGCCTGAGACAATCACGGCGGCTTCACTGAGATCCACTCCGGAAGCAGCTCGCCGGACCACTTCTTTCACCGTTGTCCGGATATCTTTTATTTCGACGTCAAAAGGAATCACTTCAGGAATTCGAACCGCTTCTTCCGGCTGAATATTGTTCGGGCGGATTGTAAAAAAATACTTCGGTTCCACAAACTTTTTCTTCTGGAACGCCTTGCCGGCATAGATCGGCCGGACAAAGACCGGCTCGCCGTCCTCTATCCGAACATCGGTGCAATCGGTCACCAGGCCCAGTCCGAGACGGGCGGCGATCCCGGGAGCTGCATCTTTCCCAATGCTGGTATGTCCCATAGCGATCATATCCGGTGCGGTATGGTCGATCAACCGCAGCAAGGCCTGTCTGAAGGCGTCGGGTGTGTAATTTCTCAGGGCGTCATGAGTGATCACATACACACGGTCGGCACCGTATCGGCCCAGCTCCTGCGCCTTTTCACCTGTTTCGTCTCCGAAAAGGACTGCCGACACCTCTCCTCCTTCGGCAAGGCGTCTGGCTGCTGTCAGACTTTCAAAAGACACATTTCTGAGCTTCCCGCCCTTCTGTTCTGCAAACACCAGTGCTTTTTTGCTCATATTCATCCTCCTTTGTCATTTCATCAGGGGAACGCCCCTGATATGGGGTTATGAAGCAGCGGATCAGACCAGATGGCACTCCGCACGCAGGACTTGCACCAGCTCATGGACCTGATCATCCGGCTCACCTTCGAGTATCCGGCCGGCGGTTTTATCCGGGGGCAGGAAGACTTCAGACACGGCGGTTTTTTCTGCCAGATCCTTCACTGCACCCAGATCGCTCAGACTCAGACGCTCTACTGGTTTTCTCTTTGCTTTCATAATCCCGGGCAGAGTCGGATAGCGTGGTTCATTCAGTCCCTGCTGCGCGGTGATGAGTACGGGCAGTGTACCGGTAACCACCTCAGTATCTCCTTCCGCGTCCCTTTCGGCTGTGAAACGGCTGCCGCTGAGCTGAAAGCCTGTGACCGCTCCGACATGGGCCATGTTCAGTTCCTCTGCCAGACGGATCGCGACCTGCCCGGATCCGCTGTCGATCGCAAAATTGCCGCCGAGGATCAGATCAAATGGATGACGCCCAATCAGTTGTGAAAGGACCTTCGACAAAACAAATTCATCAGTGCCGGGAAGGGTCGCCTCATCGATGAGGACCGCTTTGTCCGCCCCCATGGCCAGGGCGGTTCGCAGGGCGCTCTCGGCGCGATCCGGTCCGACGGTGACCACCGTCACCTCGCCGCCCTGTGCATCACGGATCCTGATCGCCTCTTCAATGGCGTATTCGTCGTATGGATTGATCACAAAGCGGGCATCCGCTTCATCGATTACTCCGCCTTTGATCTGTATCTTTTCCTCAGTATCAAACGTCTGTTTCATGCATACCCAGATATTCATGGGAAATCATCACTCCTTAACCTGTAATGACAGGCTGCGTCTAGTTCACTTTCTTCGATTTACCGGCCCAGAACGGTTCCCGCAGTTTGACTTTCTGTACTTTACCTGAGGCATTTTTTGGCAGTTCACGGACAAACGAAAAGGATTTCGGCACTTTGAACGAGGGCAGCAAGCCTTTACAGAAAGAGATCAGTTCTTCTTCGCCTGCGCCCGCCGATTCTTTCAAAACACAGATGGCATGAGGCACCTCACCCCACTTTTCGTGAGGAACAGCAATCACCGCTACTTCGAGAATGGCCGGATGCCTGTAAAGCACACCTTCCACTTCAATCGAGGAAATATTTTCTCCGCCACTGATAATGATGTCCTTTTTGCGGTCGACGATTTCGATGTACCCTTCCTCGTCAATCGTTGCCATGTCTCCTGTATGATACCAGCCGTTCTTCAGTACCTTATCCGTCTCATCCGGCTGGCGCCAATAACCTTCCATCACACTGTTTCCACGAGCAACAATCTCCCCGATCTGCAATCCATCAGTCGCAATGTCCTGCCCCTGCTCATCAACCACACGGATATCCATATTCAGCATGGCCATGCCGGCTTTCGCCTTGATCCGCCAGCGACTGACATCATCCTGATCCATATGAGACTTCACCTGAGACACCGTGAGAAACGGCGCTGCTTCTGTCATCCCGTAGACTTGAATAAATTCCCATTTTAAAAATTCTTCCACATGCTTCACAAAGGAAGGCGGCGGCGCAGACCCGGCGATGATCACGCGTACCTTCTGCCCGCTCCCCGCCTCTTTTGCCTTCGGATCATGGATCAGCATATTCAGGACAGTCGGGGCCATGCAGGCCACACTGACTTTTTCTTTGCGGACAAGATTAAAGATATGTGCGGGATCGATTTTCCGAATCATCACATGAGTGGCCCCCATACCGGTAAATGTAAACGGCGTGCCCCAGGCATTGACATGGAAAAGCGGCAGGGTATGGAGCAGAACATCGTCATCGGATACGCGCAGATGAATGATTGAATTCAGCACATTAAAAAACAGGCTTCTGTGTGAGTGCATCACACCCTTCGGACGCCCGGTCGTCCCGCTGGTGTACAGGATACAGGACAAGTCCAGCTCATCCATCTCCGGAATTTCCGGACGTTCATCCGAAAATCGGTTCAGGAAAGACTCATAGCTGGTCCATCCCTCCTTTTCATCACGTTCAGGAGATGGAAGGAGCAGAAAATGTTCAACTAATTCCAGATCCTTTTTGACCGGATCCACAAGATGCGCCAGATCGCCGTCGGCCAGAAAAATACGGGCCCCGCTGTGATTTAAAATATATGCATAATCCGCGGGAATCAGTCGTGTGTTTAATGGTACCGTCACTGCGCCGATCTGCATGACGCCGAACATGCCTTCGAGCATCTGCAGTGTGTTGGGCGCAAGATAGGCGATGCGGTCGCCTTTTTTTATACCCAGCGCTGTCAACATGTTGGACAGCCGGTTGACACGTTTCTGAAACTGCCGGTAGGTCAGGCGAACGTCACCATCAATGACGGCCGTTTTGTCCGGATAATATTTCACCGCCCTCTCCAGCAGATCCGGAATAAACAAATGGTGTTTCATCGGAATCCTCCTAATGAGTGGTACGAGTTAAAAACCTCTTTGAGCCGCTCAATTTTATTCTTCGTTGACGATGACAGGCTGCCATTTTCCTGTCAGGAATCCGTATTTTCAAGAATCATCGCTGTCCCCTGGCCACCGCCAATACACAGGGATGCCAGGCCAGACCTTGCCCCTGCCCGCCTCATTCCGTAGAGCAGGGTCACCAGAATCCGGGCACCGGAGGCTCCGACCGGGTGCCCAAGCGCGATGGCTCCGCCGGATATATTGACTTTTTGCTCATCCAGATGAAGATCATCGAGAACCGCGATCGACTGAGCCGCAAAGGCTTCATTGATTTCAAAAAGGTCGATGGCATCAGCTGTCAGACCGGCTTTTTTCAATGCTTTTTTCGAGGCAGGAACCGGGCCGTAACCCATAATCGCCGGATCCAGTGCTGCATTTGCATAGGCTTTAACAGTGGCCAGAATATCCAGGCTCGCTGCCTCTGCTGCCTCACGTGCCATCAGAACAAGCATGGCGGCGCCGTCATTAATTCCGGAGGCATTACCGGCCGTCACCGTGCCGTCTTTCTTAAAAACAGGTCGCAAACGGCTCAGTTTTTCGAGAGTTGTCCCATGCCGCGGGTGTTCATCTGTGCTGATGATCACCTTTTCCCGCTTTACATGCGTTTCGACCGGGATGATTTCTGCATCGAAATGTCCGGCTTTCTGAGCCGCTTCTGCCTTCCTCTGGCTGTTTACCGCAAAGGCGTCCTGCCTTTCTCGATCGATTTTCCAGCGCTCCGCGATGTTTTCTGCCGTGATCCCCATATGATTCTGGCTGAACGCATCCAGCAGTGCATCTTTGAGCATGGAATCCACCGTCCGCGTATCACCCATCTTGTGACCCCATCGATAATTTTCGAGCAGAAAAGGGGCCTGACTCATATTTTCTGTTCCGCCGGCCAGAACCGTGTCTGCTTCCCCGAGCGCGATCGACTGAGCCGCGAGAATAACCGAACGCAGGCCGGATCCGCAGACCATATTGACAGTCAGTGCGGGCGTTGTTTCCGGAATGCCTGCTTTCAGGCTGACCTGACGGGCGACGTTCTGGCCAAGCCCGGCGGACAGCACATTGCCAATGATGACGTCGTCAATCCGGTCTGCAGAGATACCGGCACGCCGCACCGCTTCCCTGGCTGCAACAGCACCCAGGTCGATCGCGGAAATCCGTGACAGTCCGCCACCAAAACTGCCGATGGGTGTCCGCGCCGCACCAACAATAACCACTTCTCTCATGATTCATCCACCCTTTTAAACCAGAGCACACGCATGAGGCGAAGGTGATCCGGTTTAAATTTTACTGTCTGATTATTTCCCCGGAAAACGGGGCTGGCGCTTCTCGATAAAAGCCGCCATACCCTCGCTCCGGTCTTCAGTATGGAATAAGGCTTCAAATGTCTTGATTTCCAGTTCAAGTGCCGTATCAAGGTCACAGTCCATGCCCTTCCGGATCAGCTGTTTCAGCCGGCTGACAGCGACCGGTGAACGGCTGACAAGGGTCCGCGCCAGTTGAGCAGCCTGATGATCCAGTTCCTGCCTGGAATCCGTAATCGCGGAGACAAGGCCGAGCTGATAAGCACGTTCGGCGCTCACCGGCACACCGGTGAGCAGCAGTTCTTTTGCGGGTGCTTCACCGATCAGTCTCGGCAGTCGCTGCGACCCGCCGAATCCGGGGATGATCCCGAGACTCACCTCAGGCAGACCGAAACGCGCATTCCGGCTGGCAATCCGCAGATCACAGGCGAGCGCAAGTTCACATCCGCCACCTAGTGCGTAGCCATTGACCGCGGCAATGACCGGTTTTTCAAACTGTTCTATCTGCGCCATCAGCTGATGACCGGCTGCTGAAAATTGCCTGGCTTCAGCCGGATTCATGGCGCTCATTTCGCCAATATCTGCACCGGCTATAAAAGATTTCTCACCGGAGCCGGTCAGAATCACTGCACGGATATCGGAGCGGCCCGCAAATGTATCAAAGGCTTCTGCCAGCTCGCGGATCACCCGGCTGTTCAGGGCGTTGAGCGCGCTTGGACGACTGATCGTCATTTTACCGACTGCACCGTCGACGGACACTTCGACAGGTTTGTTATCCATCAACTCATCCTTTTTCATAGTGATAAAACCCTCTGCCTGTTTTCCTGCCGAGCCATCCGGCCTGCACATACTTTCTGAGCAGCGGGCAGGGTCGATATTTTGGATCGCCATAACCCTGATAGAGCACTTCCATAATGGACAGGCACGTATCCAGTCCAATCAGATCCGCCAGGGCAAGCGGTCCCATCGGATGATTAGCGCCAAGCCGCATCACCTGATCGATTTCCTCTGCTCCGGATACGCCTTCATAGACACAATAGACCGCTTCATTAATCATCGGCAGCAAAATCCGATTCGCTGCGAACCCGGGAAAATCATTAATTTTAACAGGTACTTTTCCCAATGCTTCGGCAAGATGCAGGGTCGTCTGCAGCGTCTTTTCCGATGTATCCAGTCCTCTGACCACTTCAACCAGTTTCATGACCGGTACCGGATTAAAAAAATGCATACCTATGACCTGACCGGACCGGCGGGTCACCGAGGCGATTTCCGTTATCGCGATGGATGACGTATTGCTTGCCAGAATGGCCTTTTGACCGGCCAGCTGATCCAGCTGCCGGAAAATACGCTTCTTAATATTCGGATCCTCCGTCGCCGCTTCAATAATAAAATCGGCACTGGCTGTTGCCTCAATATCTGCAGCGACATGAATGTTTTCAATCACCCCTCCTCTTTCGGCTTCAGTGATCCTCCCTTTTTTCACTGATCGCGCAAGGTGATCGGCGATACGCTCCTTTCCCTTCTGAATCCGCTCCTCCGTTATGTCGTTCAGTAATACCTTCTTCCCTCCCTGAGCCATGACCTGAGCGATACCCGCACCCATTTGGCCCGAACCGATAACTGCTACTGTATGAATTGGCATGAATGCTCCTCCCTGAGTACCGTAATCTGGTTGGTCATATCAATATTTGTCGAATGTAATCGCTTTCATTTACATGCCTTTTCTTCCTCAGGATCTGTTAGCCATGAAGAAGACCTGACAAAGCATGCCTTCCGGCGATGGCTTAGCCTTAATTGCCCTTGTGATCATCCTTAAAATGATTTCATTTTCTTTTTTATTGTGCGAAAAAGTTATAGTGCGAAAAAGTCAGATGTTTTTCATCATTCCATGCGGTTTGCATCCGTCAGGAAGCCATGCTGAGCGCAGCTTTCCACTCGGATTGTTTTTTGAGAAGGCATGAAAGGACAAACGATTATTCAGTTGAAAGATGGCAGACAGGTAATAGTGATCGTTACTGAGAAGTTTTTGTTTTTGATCTTTGATCGTCGATATATTTTTCATGAAGGCCTGTCATGAAAAGACAGATTCACAGACTTTTAATTCCATGCACAGGTTTGTTTGAAATGGTGAAGACCAGTCTTCAAGTGAATAAATAACCTAACTGGGAGGAGGATCTCAAACTATCTGTTTGAGATTAATTTAATCATACGGACTGAAAACCTGTTTGTCAATTAAAAAGTTCAAATATTAGACACATTTTATCCCGCCTGCACAAGCACGTCCTGTGCGCCCGGAACCCCCCGCTGATACCCGCTTCTATTGCTCAAGTTTTTTGCGTTTGACTTCCCCATTCTCGCAGCTGAAAAGTGTCGGTTGATCCTCAATAACCGTATGCAAGTGAACCGGCCGGCCCCAGAGCTGAACAAGATATTTAAGGACGCCTTCCATATCACGAACATCCAGTTCTATCCCTTCGTATCGGTGGTACAGAAGAAGTTCCCCATTTTCATGGTAGTCTCCGTCTTCTACCACAATATACGGGAATCCCCCGTTGACGCGCATGGAGACAAGCTGATCACGGATATTTCGCCAGTCTTTATCCGTGATGGTGTAATTATCACCCTTTCTTTCAAAGAGAAAGAGATCTTCCCGTCCCGCCAGCTCTTTGGATAAATAATTGCGGATAAAAGACTGATCGGATTCAAGTTCACGGACTTCAAAAAGTTTCTCGCGTCCGGATCCCTCTGTAACCCCCATTTCTCTCATCTTCTCATCGGGATGGTTATAGTGCTCCTCAATGTCTTCAAAGATTTTCAGGCCAAGATAATAGGGATTGAGACCTCTCTGAGACGGCTGCACAACCTGGGCATTCAGTTTGGCAAATTCGACCGTTTCGTCGGATGTCAGATCAAGTTCGCGCATGATCCGGACATGCCAGTAAGAGGCCCACCCTTCGTTCATCACCTTAGTCTCAAGCTGCGGCCAGAAGTACAGCATCTCCTCACGCAACATGGTCAGTATATCCCGCTGCCAGTCTTCAAGAATCCTGCTGTATTCCTCAATGAAGAAAAGCAGATCCTTCTCCGGACGCTTCGGAAATTTGGCTTTCTCTTCTTCTTTCGGCACGTCCTCCGGTTCATCCAGGTTTAACAGATCCTGGTAGGCGGACAGTGGGCGGCGCCTTTTCTTAACCGGCTTCCCCGGTTTATTATCCAGCCAGTCGCCCTTCCTGATAATCCGCGGATCCACGTGCTCCTGAATGGCAAGGACCGCATCAATGAATTTTTCCACCTTTTTTCTGCCATAGGTCTCTTCATAGTGGTGAATCCGTTCGGCTGTCGCACTCATGCTCTCAACCATATCTCGGCGTGTATTGATAAACCGCACATTGTTTTTGAAAAAATCGCAGTGAGCCAGAACATGGGCGACAATCATTTTGTTCTGGATCAGGCTGTTCGTATTCAGCAGAAAGGCATAACACGGATCAGAATTGATCACCAGCTCATAGATTTTGCTCAGGCCAAGGTCATATTGCATCTTCATTTTGTAAAACTGCTTGCCGAAGCTCCAGTGGGAAAAGCGGGCAGGCATGCCATACGCCCCGAATGTATAGATAATTTCTGCGGGACAGACTTCGTAGCGCATCTGATAAAAATCAAGTCCGAATCCTTCTGCGATTTCAGTAATTTCGTCAATGGAACGCTCAAGCGCTTTAAGGTCTCCTGTATTCATCAGGCGCAGCACCCTCTCAGGCAAATAGTCTTGCTTCATTCTATGAACGACCTGTAGCAGAATATACCGAACCCGGCGTCCACACTGAACGATACCTGAAAGAAAAAGCCGCAGAATCAATTATTTTCTGCGGCAAGAATTATATTCTTATTTACGTTTTTTGCTTCAGGAGGAACAGCTTTCGAAGTACCCGGCGGAACAGGCGGCTGATCCGGGGCTGCTCGCCAGCAGGCAGATCGGCCCGTCCAGAGTAAATCAGTTGTTCATAATACCCGGCCAGCTGCTTCATGTCATGGCCGGAAAGGATCCGGTCAACCATGGTCGAAAACTCATAGACAGTCTGTGAATCTGCTCGACGAAACCCCTTGATCCGAAGCAGCCGGGACAGATTTTCAAAAGCCTGACAGAATGTCGTTCCATCCCGGACAATCATCTTCTTCTGCTTCCGTAAATAGTAAGCCGCCATCCATTTTCTGCGGGTCAGAATCAGATAAACAAGGCCCGCCGCAAGCAGTATGCCACCGGCTGCAAGAGCAACCGGAAAGAATGGAAACCGGTTTTGATCCCCGGCTTTTGCCTGCACATTCGCCCCGTCTTTTTTCTCCTGTTGCGGCGTGTTCTGATGACTTTGCGCCGGCTTCTTTTGCTGCTGCGCCGGATTCTGCTGATTTTGCGCCCCGGATGCGGACTCAGATTGTCCGTTCTCCTGAGCCTGCGTCCCGCTTCCTGTTGCAGAATGAACAAATTGATTCGGATTATTAAAAGACGGCGTTGCCTCAAAAGTGACCCAGCCGCTGCCCGGAAAGTAGACTTCGGCCCACGAGTGGGCATTGGCATTCGTTATTTCATAGGCAGAGGTCAGCTGTGACTTGCCTCCGATCATGTTCGCATTCTCCTGCCCGGTGTATTCACCCGTTGTGAACCCCTTGACCCAGCGTGCGGGAATGCCGGCTGAACGCAGAAGCACGACGAGAGAAGTTGAAAAATTGTCGCAATAGCCGATCTTGGATTCAAAAAGAAACTGGTCGACATAATCCTGATTCTGCGACGGCCGTGGCACACGATCGATGGAATACGTGAAGCGGGAAGATCTGAGATAGTCGACAATATGACGGACCTGATCATAGCGGTTAGATTCACCCGAGGTCAGCTTCGTCCCCAGTTCTCTCACGCGGGAAGGCAGACGTTCAGGCAGCTGGAGATAGGTCTTTCGGATATTTTCCGGATCTTGACTGCCTGCGGACTCAGCGGTCACCTGCCTGAGCCGGTCTATTCGAAATGTCGGTTCCAGATAGTTGATCTGCTCTGTACGCGCCCGTGTTTCCTCACTCGTCAGAATCTGACCTGAAAGCGGAGCGAGCTTCAGCCTTCTTCCCGGTACCCGAATATCGCTCAGCTGGCCGGTATAGGGCAGAACAGCAGGACTGTTACTGGAAAAGGTGATTCTGGCCGATTCCTTTGACGTTCCGGTATTTTCTTCAAAAAGAGTCATTGCGTCGGATACATCTGAAAAATGAATCAGTGGAACATAATAGGGATGATTATCCGCCCAGCCTTTGCCGGTATAGGTCTCTTTTGAAGACACACGCCAGTAATTTCCTGTTCCGGTCACATAAGCTGTGAAAAGCGGGGTATCATCCATAGAAAGTGATCCGCCGAGCGCCGTATCGTCCGCATCATATCCGATCCTCTGTCCATTTGAAAAAAAGGCGCCGTTCTGGTTCATATTGCCGAATCCGATATGCTGAAGATATCGGGCGGGGCCGTTCCACTGAGCCTCGGCTTTTGGCGCAAGTATGCCAAGCAGGAGGACCCCTGCCGCAGCAGCTGAAACCGTCATAACCCATGCTTTGAAAGAGGCTTTCGATCCCGTCCCGCTGCTTTTCAGTTCAACCCATTTGCTGATACCCAGAATGACCAGACCCAGGACTGTGACAAGGATCATGTCCGGGGTCGCATCATAGAACGTAAACGTATCGACAACAGAAAGTGCAACAGCAGCCAGAAAGAGGAACAGAAAGATATGTCCGTTTCTCAGCCAGTACCGGACCGTAAAGCAGATCAGCCAGACCATGACAAAGAATAAGAACGCACTAAACAAATCGGACAAAATGAACAGCTGACCATTCCAGACCAGGGCCGCATTATGAACAATATCTCCTGCGGCGTCACGGATCCAGCTTAAAGCAAAAAGCGGTGTAGCATTGAAGAAATAAAAATGAACGCTGAAAAAAATCATACCCGCGCCGGCTGCCAAATAGATCCAGCCGGGAAGGCGAAAATAGAGAAGGAGCATCAGGCCCGCAATAAAAGTAAAAAGCAGCGTCTCCGACCGGAGAATCGTCAGGACAGTCACTGGCTTCACACACAGCCAGAGAATGACTGCAGCCAGTATATATATCACAGTCTGAGACCATTTTTTTGACGAATCAGCCATTTTTATCCCTCGCTTGAATCAGACTGTCAAAATGATCATGTGCCACAACAAAAAGAGAAAGATAAGGGGAAGCAAACCGGCCAATATCAGCGTCTCCCGGCCGATCGGTGACAAGAAAAAGGGCCTGACGCTGTTTTTTTGCCCGGGCAAACTCAATAAGGGCAGCCGCCAGGGCCGGATCCGTACTGACTGCAAAACCGGCAACTTTGCTATTCACGGCAAGCTGTACATCTTCTGTTCGCAGAGCATCCTGCCGGGTCAGACCGGCGAGCAGTCTCCCTGCTTCCTGCATCCCCTTTTTTACATCACCCCGTAAATAGGCCGGTGCCTGACGATTACTGCAGGCCAGCCGCACGGTGTATCCTGCCGACAGCAGCATTTTCACAAACGATGCAGTGAAAGAAATACTGCGTTCAAACACCGGACCGGAATCATGGTCTTTGACCACAAGAACGATGGAGGCGTGCCGTTCCAGATCGCGATCAAATTGCTTACTTACCAGCCGACCGCTGCGCGCGGTTGATTTCCAGTCAAGCCAGGATATCCTGTCATTGGGCTGATAGGCCCTTATGCCACTGAATTGGGACAGATCGATGTCCTGTGAGGTAAACCTGGGGTCAACGTTTCCCATCCTTCGGTCATTCAGCCGGATCTGACTGATTTTTGGAAAAACAAGAACAGACTGAGGACAGGGCAGAATCAGTTTCCGTTTAAAAAAGCCAAGGGGATCTTCAATATTCACCTGCACAGTAGAAAACCGGTGCGCTCCGCGTCTGATCTCAGGAATGGCATAGTGAACGGTTACGCTTTTCCCAGACCAGAACGACGCGCTGGTGTGAACCTTTACCGACCCACTTTCCTCTGAATCATCAGGCCCGTCCGTAACAGACAGCAGGATAAAGGGAAAAGCGTGTGTTCTGCTTAGAATCAGATCGATCTTCAGCGTGTCACCGGCATGCAGCTGCTGATTTTGAAAAGTTCTGACCGGATGGATCAACTGACGTGGATAGAACATCAGTAACGTGATATACAGAGCGATGGGTAAAAACACATAAAAGAGAAACCAGCTGATAAAGCTCCCCTGAGCCAGGGCAAAAGCAAACATCAGACCGAGGACGAAAAGCACGGTACCATAATGTAACCAGACGCTGTGCGTTAAACGGTGAAAGAACGTGTGAAGAGGCGTCATTTAACCGATTTCTTATCCCGCACCGGTACTTTCACATGATCCAGGATCTCGTGCATGGCCGTCTCTGCCGTCAGACTGGAATAAGCCGCTTCCGGTTTCATCACCAGCCGGTGACTGAGCACATAGGGGGCGACCGCTTTGACATCATCCGGAACGACAAAATCACGCTGCTCGATAAAAGCACGGGCACGGATAGCGCTGATCATACTGAGCGTCCCCCGCGGACTCACGCCAAGATAAATCATGGGATGATTTCTCGTCGCCGTAATAATATCCAGCAGATAATTTTTAATCCCGTCCGAGACATAAACCTGCTGCGCTTCACGGCGCATCTCCAGAATATCTTCTACTGAAAGAACGGGACGGAGATCCTCAAGCGGATCTTTACCCGACATCCGGTTGAGAAGTTCAAGTTCATTTTCTCTCGACGGATAACCAAGAGAAAGTTTAAGCAGGAAACGGTCAAGCTGTGCCTCCGGAAGAGAATAGGTGCCCTCATATTCAATCGGATTTTGCGTCGCCATAACAAAAAACAGCTCAGGCAACTGGCGGGTCACACCGTCTACTGTGATCCGGCCTTCCGCCATCCCTTCAAGCAGTGCTGACTGGGTTTTCGGTGACGTCCGGTTAATTTCGTCTGCAAGGATAATGTTGCCCATCAGCGGACCCGGACGAAATTCGAATTCACCGCTCTTCTGATTATATATGGAAAGTCCCGTGATATCTGAAGGAAGAAGATCAGGGGTAAACTGAATTCTCTTGAACTTCGCTCCGATTGAGCGGGCCATGGCACGGACCAGCCTGGTTTTCCCGACACCGGGAATATCTTCGATCAGAACATGTCCGCCCGCAAGCATCGCCAGAGTAATCAGTTTCACTGCTGTATGTTTTCCGATCACAACCGTCTCGACATTTTTTATCATTTCTGAAATCAGATCATGTGCATCAGAATTTTGGTTCATGGCGTTTCCCCGTTTCTCAATATGTTCTGACTATTTCAACCAATAGATTAATTGTACAAAATTACCGTGTCCATTTCCAACAATCGGTTTTCCCGTCATGATGTTGTCACTTTTTATGACAAAAAGAATAAAAAAAAAAAAGATCATGAAACCTTTCGCATGATCTCCCTGTTTTAAGTCTGATTTTGATTATTAAACAGTCAGAAGGTCAGGAAATCACCCTGGATTTCGGAGTGACCCATCACAGCTTCTGCATCAGCTGATCCGCCGACTGGTTCAACGATTCCGATCGGCCGGCCAGCTGCTCTGCCAGATGAACGAGTTCATCAACATGCTTACCGATGCCTTCAGACAGGAGGCTGGTGGTATCAACAAACTGGATCATGTCCTGAAGCTTCTGCCTGGTTTCTCCGGATTGTTTCATGCCGTTCTCGATGGTGAGGGTCGTTTGCTTCAGGGAACGGATGACCCGTTCAGTAACATGGGTTGAGTGCTCCGTTCTATCCGATATGTCGATCATCGCCTGATGGGTTTCCTCAGCGACATTTTTCACTTCATCCGCTATGACGTGGAATCCCTTGCCCTTTTCTCCTGCTCTTGCGGCTTCAATCGCCGAATTCAGGGCCAGAATGTGGGTCTGTTCCGAGATGTTTTTAACAAGCAGCGAAACCCGGCTGATTTCCTGGCCGGACGTTTCGAGTACATGCACCATATTTCCCAGATTTCTCACAGACTCACCGGCCTTTCCGACCTGTTTAAAGAGATGCTCCAGCCGGTTCCTGCCGTCAGATGCTTTCAGCCGGGCACGGCGGCCCTCCTGAATACTCTTGAGGACGGATTTTCTGACCGACTGAAAATGATCCTGCAGATTTTTTACTGTTTCCAGAGTATTGCCGGACAGCTTATTCAAATCACTGCTGACACCTGTAATAGCTGCTTTGAGATCGTCTTTTCCCACTTCGTATTCCTGTCTGAGCTGTTGTTCGTATTCCCTGTCATAAGCTTCAAGGACGAGCTGCTGTTCAAAACTGATCATTTTATTGAGTGCATGGATCATGCGCCGGGTAGCAGATGGATCCTTTGTGATCGTATAAATCAGATCGGTCAGACTTCTCTGCAGATTCTGGAACGTCCCCATATAATAAGCGGGTTTCAGACCAATCCGATAGTGGATCTGCCCGACCTGATACCGGCGTTCAATAAAGGCATCATCGATCGTTCCTGAGAAAAACTCCATCACATGAACGGACAGGGTCTGACTCAAGTGCTCAATCGAACTGTATCGATCAATAATCTGTTTTAACGGTTCAATATGATAGAAGCTGGCATAAAAGTTTCGCGCCATCTCTTTAATGTCCTTCTCAGCAAAAGGACGGATTGCTTTCAGAAACTGCAGGTCCTCAGCCGTCATATCCAGCATATTCAGCTTATCACGTACCGATTGATCCTGCACCTGGATCCTGACGCTTTCCTTTTTGGCTTCACTCCGCCAGTCGCTTTCAATCTGTCTTTTTCGAAAACGCATTTCTCTCAACATCTCTCCTTCTTCACTCTTGCAGAGCATAATAGCAGTTAATTACAGTCTATCCCGTTATCTGCTTTTATCGGGGAGTCAGAAAGCGTTTTTCCTGTGACAGAAGTGCGACAATTTCCGGTGTTCCGATATTGTTTATGAAATCTCACCGCCACCGGTCATCATATAGCGCTGGAAATCTCCGCATGAAAGCGGCCGGCTGTAATAAAAACCCTGGATCGCACGACAGCGGCACTGCTCGACGGCATGGAGCTGTTCTTCATTTTCAATACCCTCGGCAATGACTTCAATTAAGAGGTGTTCCGCCAGATCAACAATGGCAGCCACAATCGCTTTATCCCGCTTATTTTGCGCGATATCCGTCACAAATGAACGATCAATCTTAATACGATCGACCGGCAGATGCTTCAGATAGCTGAGTGAACTGTAACCTGTCCCGAAGTCATCCACACTGACTTTAATCCCCATATCTTTGATTTCACGAAGCATCCGGGCTGAATGTCTGAAATCCTCCGCCATCATGGATTCGGTGATTTCGAGGATCAGATACTGAGGTTCCAGTCCGTTTGCCTGAAGCACGTGCCGGATGTATTCAGGAAGCTGGTCATCATGGAACTGGCTGAAAGAGAGATTGACCGAGACAGGGATTTTGCAACTGCCGGCATCCTGCCAGGCTTTCATCTGTCTGCAGGCTTCCTGAATGACCCAGTTCCCTATTTCACGGATCTGCCCGGTCTCTTCTGCGACGGGAATAAACCCGTTCGGAGAAACGAGTCCGCATTGAGGATGGCTCCATCGGATCAGGGCTTCTGTTCCAATAACCTTCCGATCCCCTGATCGGATCTGAGGCTGATAATAGAGAAGAAACTGATTCTTATGTAACGCGCTGTGCAGGTCATTTTCAATCCCCACCTTCTGAAGCTGACGGTTATGCAGTTCATTATTGTAAAAGAAAAAGCCGGTTTTCCCCTGTTTTGCTTCTCTCAATGCGGCTTCCGCACTCGTTCGAAGATGCAGATCATTTTCTCCGTCTCGCGGGTAGCAGGCAATGCCGACACTGACGGTAGCGAAGATTTTCCGTCCTTTTATCATATATGCCTGACCGGAAATGGCGACCATCCGGGAAGCCAGTGCAGCCAGCGTTTCACGGCTGAGATCATCGCGCAAGAGTACGCAAAACTCATCACTGTTGATCCGGAACAGCTTCGTGTCATAGGACTTAATAGCCTGCTGCAGACGCCGGGCGGCTGTCTGAAGAAAGAGATCGCCGCAATGACGGCCGTATACTTCATTCACCATCTTGAATCGATCAATATTGATGGTAAACAGAGCGCACGTCCTGCTGTTTCTGCGCGCCGAATCAAGGGTTATACGGATGGCCTCATCTGCACTTCTGCGGTTTGGAAGACCGGTCAGTGTATCATGATAGGCCTTATAGCGCATGGCTTTTTCTTTCTGATTTTCCGCTTCTCTTACGTACGCCTGATAGGCTTCAATGACCAGCTGCTGTTCAAAACTCATCATTTTATCCATAGAAGTTAAAATCTGTGTCAGCTGAAACACGGTTTTCCATTTTCGGAAGGCAGCCTCTGCCGTCAGATGTCTCAGGTGAGAGAGACAGGCAAGATAGTAAGAGGGAGTCATTTTATGAGCAAAAAGGATAGACGCTTTCCTTCTGCATATTTGCACAACCGATCGATCGATCTGCCCGCTGAAAACGAAGATCAGCTGGTCATAGAATAATTGTTTCAGGATTTTTGACGCACCGGGCTCCTCCCGACTCTTAAGTTCCGGAAACGCCTCAATCATCCTCATGAAGTCATCCATTATTTGACCGAAACAGACCTTCATTCCCGGCTGTGCCCATTTCAGTATTCTAAGATCAAGAGCAGTCAGCCCGATCAATTTTATCTGTACTTGTAACCGTTCATCATCAGTATCGATGTGTACGTCCACTTTTTTCAGTTCACTTTTCCATCTTTCCATTGCCTTCTTCATGCTGCCACCTGCTTGTCTGTCGTCATGGATTGACTGTGGTTAAACACACACACACATTTTTATTATCGTCGCCTGAGAATCAATTGTTTACATCTGTGGTAAATTCATCTCCGGCATTGACGGATACCCGGTTTCATGCTAAAATTTCTGTAAACTTAAAAAGAAACTCTTATTTAGAGCGGCGGAGGGACTGGCCCAATGAAGCCCGGCAACCTTTCAATCTTTTATGAAAAAGGTGCCAATTCCAGCAAAACTTCGAACATGAAGTTTTGAGAAATAAGAGGGTGCTGATGAACGTTTAAGCCTCTCTGGTTCAGAGAGGCTTTTAATTTTGCACCTTGAGAGAAAAAACGAAGAAACGGGAGGATGAGAGCATGGGAGATGTGCTGAGTGCCAATCTCGGTTATCCGAGGATTGGGGAAAAAAGGGAATGGAAAAAAGCTGTGGAACGGTTCTGGTCAAAAAAGATCTCCAAAGGGGAGTTTCTGGAAACAACGAAAAAGCTGTGGTTGAATAACCTGAAGAAGCAGAAAGAAATTGGTGTGGATCTGATTCCGGTCGGAGACTTCAGCTTCTATGACCACGTTCTGGATACCGCGGTCTTATTCGGTTTGATTCCTGAGCGGTTCAACACGGGAGAAAAGCAGGTTTCCCTTGAGACTTACTTTTCAATCGCGCGCGGCACCAAAGAGGCGGAAGCTTCAGAAATGACCAAATGGTTTGACACAAATTATCACTATATTGTTCCGGAAATCAGTAATGAGACGAAGCCGTTTATTACCGAAAATCGCTTGCTCCGTTTGTTCAACGAAGCGAAAAAAGAACTCGGTATTACAGCCAAACCTGTTCTTGTCGGGCCGGTGACCCTGCTTAAACTTTCCAAGGGGTACAACAGGGATCACTTTCAGACGCTCCTGGATGCACTGATCCCGCTGTATATCCAGGTCCTGAATGAATTACGGACTGCCGGAGCGGAATGGGTACAGCTGGATGAACCGATTCTTGTAAAAACGCTGCCGAAAGAGGACGTGTCCGTCTTCCAGAACGTCTATCAGAGGATTAAAGACGGCACACCGGGTCTGTCGATCCTGCTTCAGACGTATTTTGAAGCAGTTGACGCCTATCAGACCGTTGTCAACCTGCCTGTTGACGGCATCGGACTGGACTTCGTCTACGGAAAAGAAGCCAATCTGCAGGCGGTAAAGACGTTTGGATTCCCGCAGGACAAAGTGCTGGCCGCCGGTGTCATTGACGGACGCAATGTCTGGAAAGCAGATCTGCAGGCGACCTTCAGTGAACTGAAGAGCCTGCTCGATGCGGTCGGAGGAAAGGACAAACTCTGGGTCACTCCATCGTGCAGCCTGCTTCATGTTCCCGTTACCGTCAAAAACGAAAGGGAACTGGATCCTGTATTGAAAGGTGCCCTGTCCTTCGCCGATGAAAAGCTTGACGAGGTCGTTGTGCTGGCTCATGCGCTGAACGAGGGCGCATCTTCTGCCGCCGCCGCTTTTCGGCAGAACAATGAAGAACTCTCTGCTCTGAAAACTTCCGTGCACCGCAACAATAAAGAGGTGCAGAAGGAACTGAGTCATCTCGACCAGGAACTGCCGGCACGTCCCGGTTCCTGGAAACTGCGGCAGGCTATTCAGGCGGATGCTTTTAAGCTTCCTCCCCTGCCTTCCACAACCATCGGCAGTTTTCCGCAGACTAAAGAAGTTCGCCTCGCGCGTCGCAGACTGCGCCGGGGCGAATGGTCGCAGGATCAATATGACCGGTTTATTAAAGATGAAATAGCGAAATGGATCGACATTCAGGAAGATATCGGCATTGATGTACTCGTTCATGGCGAATTTGAACGTAATGACATGGTCGAATATTTTGGCGAAAAGCTGGCCGGATTTGCCTTTACCCGTTTCGGTTGGGTACAGTCTTATGGTTCGCGCTGCGTCAAGCCGCCGCTGATTTTCGGCGATGTCGCCTGGCGGGGGCCAATGACGGTCAGGGAAAGTGCCTATGCCCAGTCGCTGACAAAAAAGCCGGTTAAGGGCATGCTCACCGGTCCGGTTACAATTTACAACTGGTCCTTCGTTCGAAATGACATCAGTCAGGCGACTGTATTTAATCAGATCGCACTTGCACTGAAAAAAGAAGTACACGCCCTGGAAGAGGCAGATATCCGGATGATTCAGGTCGACGAGCCAGCGCTTCGCGAAGGGCTGCCCCTGAAGGAAGAAAAGAAGGCAGGGTACCTGCATGATGCCGTATATGCATTCCGGCTCGCCACGTCATTCGTTAATAATGATACACAGATCCATACACATATGTGTTACTCGGAATTCGATGAAATCATCGGTGCCATTGATGCACTCGATACCGATGTGATTTCAATCGAAGCGGCCCGCAGCCATGGGGAAATCATCTCCACTTTTGAAGACTTTGAATATAAAAAAGGCATCGGACTTGGCGTTTACGACATCCACAGTCCGCGTATTCCGAGCGTTGAGGAAATGAAGTCCTACGCCGAACGTGCGCTGAAGGTGCTCAATCCGAAAATCGTCTGGATCAACCCGGACTGCGGCCTGAAAACGCGCAAACCGGAAGAAGCGATTCCGGCTCTCAGAAACATGGTTGAAGCTGCCCGTGAAGTGCGTGCGGAACTCGAAAATACAGTTGGAAAATAAGGATCAAAATGCGAAAGCCGCCGTGATGGCGGCTTTTTTTTGCTTAAGTATAAACATTTCGGCAGAAGCGTATCAAAAAAACGCTGCCAGGGATAAGGGAGCGTAACTGAGCAGGGTCTGTCATAAGTCTCAAACACTCACCCTTTTATAACATAACACTGATTTGCCCGGACGGGTTGTCTTCAATTCACATACCATACACTATCAAAATGAATTGGAGATGTGTATATGTCATCAACCTCATCAACCTGTCAAAAACTTGCAGATATTATTGGCGGAGTAGTGATTACGTCTACTCCAGCCTGTGTGGTTCAACGGCTCAGAAATATAAATGCGACCATTCTGAACCGCCGAACCCGTTCACCTCTGGCACTCCCTTTTGCCCTCTCGTTTGAAAACAGTAAAAGAGGGGAAACCCTTAACTTAGGTGAATCGGTTATTCTTCAACAGGAAATCAATCCGTTTCTGACTGCATTAAGAAAAAGAGGTCTGATCGTAACAGCTGTTCATAATCACTGGCTGTTTGATGAACCGCGGTTAATGTACATGCACTGGGAAAATATAGGGGATCCATTCCAGTTTGCCAGAAATAGTTTTGAAGCCGCAGTAGAAGCCGGCCTCTTTAAAAAATCTCGATGACTCACTCAGGGTAATATGTACTGACCTTCATGATGCATTTCTTTTTCCTTCTCCGTGATGGAGAAGGTTTTTGTCTACATGCAATAGCCTCATGTTTCACAGGCAACCACCTCCACCTGATCTGAAGACTCTGTCATCCCCCTGAGAGGAGAAGAGGTGTCAGACAGACGAATAAGAGAATCAGGATCGTTACCCCAATCATCACATACTGAGCAGAACGAAATCTCACGGACAAAAGACCTGTCATCGTTCCGGCTGATAAAAAATTTGATTGACAGATAAAACTTGGATATAGGCTGATAAATCCCCAGATTGGCTGAAAACCTCCAAATCGGCTGATATATCTCTCAATCAGGGTGATTCCTTCAATTTTTACGCTCTTTCGAATATTCCACCTTATTTGTCCATAACCGGCACGGCCTACAAAAATGTTTTTCTCATACTGTTTTCCGCTTTGTAAAGAAAAAAGGCGGAAGCCCGCCCTTTTACATATTATGACTCGAATCCCTGAGTTCAACGTCCGGATGTTTCTGCCTGAACCAGCGCAGCGTGAAGTCATTTTCAAAAATGATGACCGGCCGCCCCTTATAGTCCGTAACAACCAGGTTATTCGAATTGCGGCGGAGCGCTTCAGCGTCGTCGCGGTTTACAATCCACTTTGCCACCTGATGCGGCATCCGCTCAATATCGAGAGTCACACCGTATTCCGCTTGCATCCGATAGACAAACACATCAAACTGCAGCGTGCCGACGACGCCGAGGATCGTTTCTTCAAAGGGCGTCTTGTACACCTGGATTGCCCCTTCCTGAGCAAGCTGACTGACGCCTTTAAGGAAATGTTTCTGCTTCATTGCATTCTTCGCCCGCACTTTGGCGAAATGCTCCGGAGGGAACTGTGGCAGTGCGCCGAAATTGAAAGTCTCTTTACTGCTGCAGACGGCATCACCGATCTGGTAAAAGCCGGTATCATACAGCCCGACAATGTCGCCCGGCCAGGCTTCCTCGATCAGCTCACGGCTGTCGGCGAAAAACTGCTGAGGCTGTGCAAGTTTCAACTGCTTCCCCGTCCGGTCGAGATACACCGTCATGCCTTTTTCAAACTTTCCCGAACAGATTCTGAGAAAGGCAATACGGTCACGGTGAGCGGGATTCATGTTCGCTTGAATCTTGAAAATAAAACCTGAAAAGCACGTGTCATCCGGCTGAATGAGTCCGCCGCTCGATTGACGTGGCTGTGGATCCGGTGCCATCTTCAGATAATGCTCAAGGAAAGTTGGCACACCAAAGCTGGAAATCGCGCTGCCGAAAAAGACAGGCGTCTGCTTACCGGTTTTGACCGCTTCATAATCATACGTGCTGCCCGCTTCGTCCAGCAGCATCAGATTCTCTTCCAGCTGACTGAGCGTATAGTCATCAATCGTATCTTTCAGAATATCGGTCAGCTCATCTACTTCACCAAGCTGCTGAACCTGGCGTTCACGCTTATCGTTATACCACTCAATTTTATGTTCACGCCGGTCGTAGACGCCGCGGAACGATTGCCCCATGCCAATCGGATAGTTGATCGGATAAGATTCAATGCCAAGTACACTTTCTATTTCTTCAAAAAGTTCAAGCGGATCTTTCCCCTGGCGGTCGAGTTTATTGATAAAAGTAAAAATAGGAATGCCCCGGTCACGGCATACCTTAAACAATTTGATCGTCTGCGGTTCAACACCCTTTGCCGCATCAATGATCATCACCACACTGTCAACGGCCATCAAAGTCCGGTAGGTGTCTTCACTGAAATCCTGGTGGCCGGGTGTATCCAGAATATTAATCTTATAGCCGTCATATTCAAATTGCATCACACTCGATGTCACTGAAATCCCTCTCTTTTTTTCCAGTTCCATCCAGTCTGATGTTGCGAATTTCTCCGCTTTGCGCGACTTGACTGACCCTGCGGTCCGGATCGCTCCGCCCAGAAGCAGCAGTTTCTCGGTCAGTGTTGTTTTACCCGCATCCGGGTGCGAGATAATGGCGAACGTGCGCCGCCTCCTGATTTCCTGCTCTATTGCTGTCATAAATTCCTCCTGAATCCATAAGACCTTCTGAACAGTACCCATGAAAAAGGCACCCGCTGCCCGGGGCCGGGCAAGGTGACATCCTGACCGACATCAGGCTCTTTTTCTTTCGCGAATGCCTTTCTTTTATGCAAAGTATATCCGTAAAACTGACCTGTCACTTATTGACCAGGCCGTGCACGCGATTCATCACATCATTCTTCAGTGCAGTGAATCTCCGGTCACGGTCTTCTGCATCCGTGCCCCGGACACCAAAGTAGAACTTGATTTTGGGTTCAGTGCCTGACGGACGCAGGCAGAACCATGAGTCGTCCTTCAGTTTGTACTTCAGGACATTGGATACAGGCAGCGTGATCGCTGTTTTTGATCCGGTTTTCGCATCGGTCCTGACGGATGTTTTGTAGTCTTCAATTACACTGACAGAAGCCCCTGCCGCTTCAACCGGCGGGTGGTTTCTGAAATCATCCATAATGGCATTGATTTCTTCTTTGCCCTGGATCCCCTTCAGGGTCAGTGATTCCAGTCCTTCTTTAAAATAGCCGTACTTTTGGTAGATTTCCTGAAGCGCATCATAAATCGACTTGCCCTTTGATTTGTAGTATGCAGCTGCTTCGGCCGCAAATAAAGCAGCCTGCACGGCATCCTTATCCCGGACAAACGAACCGATCAGGCAGCCGTAACTTTCTTCATAACCAAAGAGGAACGTATGGGCCCCGCTGACTTCATACTGATGAATTTTTTCACCGATGAACTTGAATCCGGTCAGCGTATCGACCGTCGGGATGCCAAATGCGGCAGCAATCGTCCGCCCGATTTCCGAGGTCACGATCGTTTTAACGACGATTCCGTTTTTCGGAAGTGTCCCTTTTTCTTTCCGCTGAGTCAGTAAATAATTCAGAAGAACCGCACCGGTCTGATTACCGGTCAGGACGACATATTCACCCGCATCATTCTTTACGACGACACCGAGACGGTCGGAATCCGGATCCGTACCGAGCAGAATATCCGCATCCAGTTTCTTTCCGTAGGCCCTGGCGATTTTAAAAGCCGCATGCTCCTCCGGATTCGGTGACTTGACGGTTGAGAATTCAGGATCCGGTTCAGCCTGTTCCCTGACGACCGTGAAATTGGTGAATCCCCAGTTTTTCAGACCGTTCACAACGGGATGATAACTGGATCCGTGCAGTGGTGTGAAGACAATTTTAAGATCCGAACCAACTTTTTTAATGATGTCCGGATTAAGAGACAGAGTCTTCAGATGATCCTGGTAGGCCGTGTCAACTTCATCACCAAGGACCTTGAGCAAACCTTTTTTCTTCAGTTCCTGCTCGTCTCCGACTTTAAGCGTCAACTCATCCTCAACAGAAGACACAAACTTAATGACTTCGTCCGCTTCTTTTGGCGGAAGCTGACCCCGAATTCATCGTAAACCTTGTAGCCATTGTATTGCGGCGGATTATGGCTTGCGGTGATCACAATCCCGGAATACGTATGGAGATAGCGCACGGCAAATGAAAGAACTGGCGTCGGCCTAAGGGCATCGAAAATGTAGGTTTTGATGCCATGTGCACCCAGCGTCTTCGCTGCTTCAAGCGTAAATTCCGCAGAAAAATGACGCGGATCATGGGCAATGACCACCCCTCTTTTCACGGCGTCCTCGCCGGCGTTCATGATAAATCTGGCAAGACCTTCCGTCGCTTTACGTACTGTGTACAGATTCAGCCGGTTCGTGCCGGGACCGATTTCCCCGCGCATGCCACCGGTTCCAAATTCCAGATTCTTGTAAAAACAATCCTCCAGCTTTTCCGGATCGTCTGCGATCGCTTCCAGACGCTTTCTCAGATCAGGATCCAGGTGCTTATCAGCATGCCATTTCTCATAAACCTTTTTCCAGTCCATCCTGTTCACCTCATCTACTATCTTCCTGTTCATGGACACATCTGTCTCTATTATATATCAAATATAGATCAAACTCTGCGGTCATTCGCCATTTTTCTGAAAAAAGGTGAAATCCCGGCAGGCAGGGCCTCACTTCTCCAGTTCCTGATCAGGAGTGAAATAATGGATCAGTTTCTCAATTGAGACATCCTGAAGCGATTTAAAACAGCCGTCCACATGGCCGAACGGCATTTGTTTCGTTACGGCGTTCGGGACAACAATGCAGTACATGCCCGCTTTCTTGGCCGCGAGGGATCCATTAAAGGAATCCTCTATCGCAATTGCTTCTTTCGGCGCCACCTGCAGGCTCTCAAGTGAGCGGATATACAGTTCCGGATCCGGTTTCACACTGACGACATCATCCCATGATTTAATCGTGCTGAAATAATCTGTCAGTCCGAGCCGCTTCAGATGACGGCGCGGCCAGTCACCGCGCGAACTGGTGGCAAGTCCCACTTTCAGCCCGAGCTGCTCCGCCTGCTGAAGAATTGACCGGACCCCTGGAAGAACTTCCTCCTGATCCACCATTTTATTGAATAATTGATTCCTCCGGGCGTAAAAATCTTTACGATCAATCGTCTTATGACATTGGTGCTGAAGATAATTCAGTGAATCAAATCCGTCCTGTGTGCCGATTGACTGGCTCCAGAGGCTGAGTGGAAGATCCACATTATATTGGGCAAACATGTTTTGCATGACCAGGTACATAATGCGTTCACTGTCTAAGATGACTCCGTCAAAATCAAACACGATGGCTTTGATCATACATTTCAACCTTTCATTTTTTTCTACAGCTTATTGTACCATGACTGACAGGTTGTGAAAGAAAAGACGCAAATTCTTCGCAAAAGCGCATGTTCTCCGACATCTTACACGAACAGGCCAGGCGAGGGTTAACGGTCCGCAGAAGCCCGATGGGTTCAACAAACAATCGGTAAGGGCGGCAAATACGCCGCATTCTGCCAAACGCCTGCACGGGCACGTCCTGTGCGCCCGCCCCCACTGAGTGACGTTTTCCTTTATCCCGTAAAAACAGGCGGGGTCCGTCCGGAGAAAAATGACAGAGACGTCCGAAAAGAGGCAAAGTTTCATCTTTGCCGCATAAACTAAAATAATCCACCTTTGCCGGTCAAAGAAACAGCAAATATCAGATAAAAAGGGAGGAAATGTGTGTGAAGAACTTTTTAGTCTCCGAAGAACAGTGGGATCTTCATCAAAAAGGTGAGCAGGATCAGCGGCGACACACAGAAAAAGTAAAAGAAGCTATAAAAAACAATCTGCCCGATCTGATCAGCAGTGAAAGCATTATCCTTTCCGACGGCCAGAAAACAACCAAAATACCGATCCGCTCTCTTGACGAATATAAAATTCATTATAACTACGAAAAAGCAAAACACGTCGGTCAGGGCAGAGGAAACAGTAAAGTCGGTGACGTGATTGCCAGAGCACCAGGTAAGAAAACCGGACAGAGCGCAGGCAAAGGAAAAGGGGCGGGCGACAAACCAGGCGTTGATTACTATGAAGCAAATGTCTCGATGATGGAAATAGAGAATCTGTTTTTCAGAGAACTGGAACTTCCACAACTGAAACGGAAACAGGAACCGGATATTATGGTTGAAAGTATCGACTACAAAGATATTCGCCGTAAAGGGCTGATGGGAAATATTGATAAAAGGCGGACCATTTTATCTGCTATCCGCCGAAACGCTCAATCAGGCAAAGCGCAAATCTATCCGATCCGTGAAGAAGATCTGCGTTTTAAAACATGGGAAACCATTGTTCGGCCGGAAAGCCGTGCGGTCGTGCTGGCATTGATGGATACAAGCGGTTCGATGGGGGTCTGGGAAAAATATATCGCCAGAAGTTTCTTCTTCTGGATGACCCGCTTTCTCAGGACACGATACGAGAAGGTGACCATTCGTTTCATCGCGCATCATACCGAAGCGACCATCGTCAGTGAAGAAGACTTCTTCTCCAAGGGTGAAAGCGGAGGCACCATCTGCTCATCGGCCTATATCAAAGCGCTGGAGCTGATCCAGGACTCCTACCCGCCCGCAAAATATAATATTTATCCTTTCCACTTCTCAGACGGAGATAACCTCTCCTCTGATAATCCGAAGTGTATCCGTCTCGTCAATGAGATCATGGAGGTCACGGACTTTTTCGGATATGGTGAAATCAATCCGTATCATCGTTCCAGCACACTGATGAGTGCTTACCGGACAATAAAGAACGATGCCTTCCATTCTTTTATTCTCAAACAGAAAAGCGATGTCTATCACGCCATGAAATACTTTTTTAAAAAAGACGGCGAACAGGCAGCCATCTGAAACTTAAAAAAGCGTCCGGATGTGTCCGGGCGCCTTTTCATGCAAAAAAGGGATTAGAAAAACAAAGCCTGCGACGGCGCCGGGTTTTCGTTATGGTCGGACTCATGCAGAACCAAAAGCCCTTAACATGGTCAGACTTAATAACTGTGTATGATACCGAAACGGTTCATCGGCCAGTATCTCAGATCGACTTTTCCGACCACCTGGTCCTGATCGACAAATCCGAAAATCCGGCTGTCCACACTGTTCTGCCTGTTGTCCCCCATCACCCAATACTTTCCTGACGGTACTTTCGCAACTCCGGTCAATCCCTCAAGGGTATAGTCCCAGGTCAGCTGGCTGCTCAGCAGCTCCTTTTTCGACGTCTTCAGAAAAGGTTCATTGACCGGTTTATTATTAATATAAAGCTGATCATTCGCATACTTTATCGTGTCTCCGGGCAAACCGATAATCCGTTTGACATAATCGTCCTTTTTTGTTGCATGGAAGATCACGACATCAAACCGGTCCGGCTGACTCAGCTTATAGTTGATTTTATTGACAATCAGGCGATCTCCGCTATACAGAGTCGGCATCATCGAGGGGCCGTCAACGATATAATTACCAAGGATAAAGCTCCGCACGATGATGACGACCAGGATCGCAATACCGATTGCGCGGACCCATGCCCAGGCCTCATTTCTCTTTTTCTGTTTACTCATTTAGGATTAGGCTCCTCATCTTCAATTCCCTGTCGCTGACACGGCATATTCTTCTGCTAAATTTTCTTAACCTCTTTTAATGTACATGACAAAAACAGGATAAACAAGCATTGCTGCATACTATTTTCAAATTTAAAAAGCGCCTGATCTTCTGAGGCGCTGCCGGGATCTCTGATTCACTTCGTCCAGAGGAGAGGAACTGTCCCCCACCCACTCGATGGCCAGTAACGAAAGGCAAGTTTCCCAACGACTGATTTTTCATCAATAAAACCAAAGTCACGACTGTCTTCACTGTTCTGCCGGTTATCCCCCATCACCCACAATTTTCCCTCCGGTACCCGCGCTTTTCCGGTCAGACTTTTCAGGCTGAAATCACCGGTTAGCTTCGTCCCGTCAGGAAGGTGATTTTTATAAGCTTTCAGATAGTTTTCCTCTGCAGGTTCACCGTTCACATAGAGCGTATCATTCCGATAGACGATCGAATCGCCCGGAAGGCCGATTACTCTTTTGACATAGTCCACATTTTCACTGGCATGAAAAACAATAATGTCATATCTGTGCGGTTCACTTATCCGGTAACCGATTTTATTCACAATCAGTCGATTGCCGTCCTGAAGCGTCGGCATCATTGACTCGCCGCGTACCATATAATTGCTGAAAATGAAATGGCGGACGAGAAGAGCAATCACCGCTGCGATCACCACTGCTTTTATCCACGACACTGTCTCTTTCCACACACCGTCCATCGACTGCCCCCTGCTTTTCAGAAGCACGCCGCTGCTTTCCACCATCTGAAGATCAGCGGTTTAGCAGACTGCCTACATATCTTAGTAATTCGTTTGCCGATGTGGAATTATAACCGTATTCATCAACAAGTCTTGTAATCACTTCGTTGATTCGTTTTAATTGTGTTTCGTCGGGCGTCTTACTGGATGTCGTAATTTTAACGACATCTTTCAGATCGGCGAACAGCTTTTTCTGAATGGCTTCCCTCAGCCGTTCATGCGACTGGTAATTGAATCGTTTCCCTTTTCTAGCATAGGCAGAGATGCGAATCAGGATCTCTTCCCGAAAGGCTTTTTTTGCATTTTCTGAAATCCCGATCTGTTCTTCGATCGAGCGCATCAGTTTTTCATCCGGGTCCACTTCGTCCCCGGTGATCGGATCGAAAATTTTGTTGCTATTGCAGTAAGCCTCAACATTATCCAGATAATTATCCATCAGCGTCTTTGCAGATTCTTCAAAGGAATAGACAAAGGCCTTCTGTACCTCGCGTTTTGCCATTTCATCATATTCCCTGCGGGCCGTGGCAATAAACCCGGTGAAGCGTTCCCGGTCTTCTTCTGAAATGGAAGGATGCTGATCCAGTCCCTCTTTGATCGAGCGTAAAATGTCCAGGGCATTGATCGACGGTACACCTTTTTTAATAATTGCTGAGGAGATCCGGTTGATCACATAGCGCGGATCAATCCCGCCCATCCCTTCATCAGAAAACTCGTTCCTGAGTTCCTTAATATCAGCCGCATGATAACCTTCAACGATCTCTCCATCGTAAAGGCGCATCTTCTTAACCAGATCAATCCCCGGCTCTTGGATTCTTTCAGGCGCGTTAAAATCGAGAAAACCGCAGCAGTGCGCAGCGCATGCGGCGCCACATGAACATCAGCCACATCGCTTTCGGAAATCAGTTTCTGATAGATTTTTTCTTCATCGGAAACTCTCAGATTATAAGGAACCGGCATCACGATCATGCGGGAATGCAGGGCTTCATTTTTCTTATTACTGATAAAGGTACGGTATTCGGTTTCATTGGTATGGGCAACGATTAATTCATCTGCCGAAATCAGGGCGAACCGACCGGCCTTGAAGTTTCCTTCCTGTGTCAGAGACAGAAGATGCCAGAGAAATTTCTCGTCACACTTCAGCATTTCCTGGAATTCCATCAGTCCGCGGTTCGCTTTATTCAGTTCTCCGTCAAAACGGTAGGCCCGCGGATCAGACTCCGAACCAAATTCGGCAATCGTGGAAAAATCAATGCTTCCGGTCAGATCAGCAATATCCTGTGATTTCGGATCCGAAGGGCTGAACGTTCCGATTCCGACACGCTTGTCTTCAGACAGAAAGATGCGCTCAACCGGCACCTTCTCAATCTTCCCGTCATAGTCCTTCTCCAGACGCATCGCATTCAGCGGTGAAAGGTTGCCTTCCACTCGGATGCCCGTCTCCTGAAAGAAATCCTCGCGGAGATGGGTCGGAATCAGATGCAGCGGATCTTCGTGCATCGGGCAGCCTTTAATCGCATAAATCGCCCCTTCATCCGTCCAGGAATAGTTTTCCAGACCGCGTTTGAGCAGCGTCACAATGGTTGATTTGCCGCCGCTGACCGGTCCCATAAGCAGCAGGATCCGTTTCTTGACGTCCAGCCGTTTCGCCGCAGGATGGAAATATTCTTCAACAAGCCGCTCAATCGCCTCTTCCAGGCCGTAAATCTGGCCATCGAAAAAGTGGTAATATTTATGACCGTCTTTTTCTGTCACACCCGCAGAAACAATCATCTGGTAGATCCTTGAGTGTGCAGATTGAGCAATCACAGGATTTTGTTTTACCAATTCCAGGTAGTCTGCAAAAGTTCCTTCCCATTTCAGCTTCTCTTCATAATCGCGGAATTGTTTCAGTTTATCCAGAAAGTTCATCGTATCCCCCCAGAAAAGATTCACCTATGTAAATAAAGTGTATGCGGCAGGCGGTCAATCTTTCATATAAAACTTATCCGGTCTGTCTGATCCATCAGAAATCAGCAGCAGGATAAGCATTTTTTCAGGGGAAACTTATGTGATGAGGGAAAGTGTGAATCAGGACAATCCGGGAAAGTGCTGCTGACGCAGGGCTTCAAAGATGATAATTGCCGCTGAATTGGATAAATTGAACGAACGGATTTTGTCTGTCATCGGCAGGCGGACGCACCGGTCCCTGTGCGCGGCAACAAAAGCCCGGGGCAGACCGGTTGTCTCACGTCCGAAGAAGAAGTAATAATCCTTCGCCGGATTACTATAATCAAAAGCACTGTATGGACGGCTGCCATCCGTTTCCACAAGATAATATTCGCGAGGCCTGTTCTGATCAAAAAAATCATCCAGCGAGTCGTAATAATGCAAATCAACCGATGGCCAGTAATCCAGTCCCGCCCGCTTCAGATGCCTGTCATCAGTTGAAAACCCGAGCGGACGGATCAGATGAAGTGAGCTGTGTGTCCCGGCACATGTACGGGCGATGTTACCCGTATTGGGCGGAATCTGAGGCTGATAGAGCACAATATGAATAGTCATAAACCTTAACACCTCTAAAACCACAATCTTCCGGAACATGTTCCAGTAAGCATTGAGAGTAAGCAAAAAGCGGCCACAGTCAGCGGCCGATTCTATACTTCTGTTGAGTAAACCTGTCTCATTATATCATATCCAGCCGCATGCTCAGTCACTCTGACCGTCTATCCGGAAAAATTTATAGTTGATCCGTTCTGTCCATGCAGGTGAGTCGGTATAAGCCCAGTCCCGTGCCCGCGCATCATACGTATGCGCATTCACGAGCGGTGAACCGGAAGGAGCGATTGACGTGACCAGGGTGTTATGATCCCAGTGCCCGTCGCCTTCGAAATCATAACAGATCACGTCGCCGGGAACGAGTTTATACACACTGTCCACTTCAACAGCTTTCATAACATTCCCGCTTCTGCTTAAATACCAGCGCAGGCTGTTCGCCACTGCCCAGCTGTAGCTCCAGCTGGTCCGGCTGTGCCACCAGCCTCTGCTTCGAACCGGCGCCCCCCACATGGGAATACCTCCTGCATGCAGGCACTGAGAAATAAAATTTGTGCAGTCATTTTCAACTCGAGGATAATCAGGATTTCGCCTGTTCCACCAGAGTTCCGCATAGCGGACCGCCTTCAGCCGATCATATGCCGGTCGGGAAATCTCTGGCTCAGCCTGACGCGAGCCCTCCTGATTCGCACTGGCCGAAGCGTGCGCCTCAGGCAGCGGACGCAGGCGATCAAGCGCAATCTGTGACCCGCGCAGAACGGCCTCCCGGTCCTCCACGCGTTCCTCCAGATAAAGCCCGCCCGTCTGCCTGATCAGCCATTCGGAATGCAGTGTATAATAGACGACCTGATCCTCACGTTTTTCCTCAAGATCTGTGACACGGGCATGAACCAGAACTTTTTCAATCTGCGCCTGCTGCTCACTCAAGGTGCGTATTTTTCTTGCGTGAGCAGCTTTTTCGGACATGTCGATAACCGAGTCTGTCCAAGGTGCATCAGTGATCCACCTGCCACATGCCGTTCGAACATGTTCCTCAAGAATCGTCCGCCAGTCCATCTAGATCCCCCGCTTTCCTCACATATTTATGTCAGGAGCAGCACATTCATGAACCGGCAGAATCATTCACTCGTTGCTGCTTTCTTTTTCTTCAAACTGAAGCAGCTTTCTCTTGCAATCCAGACCGCCACCGTAACCGACGAGGGAGCCATCTGAACCAATGACCCGGTGACAGGGAATGACAATCGGCAGAGGATTCCTGTTATTGGCCCCGCCTACTGCACGCACGGCTTTGGGGCGGCCGGCGCTTTCTGCAATTTCCTTATATGAACGCGTTTGCCCATAAGGAATCCTGGCAAGCGCCGCCCATACTTTTTTCTGAAAATCAGTGCCCTTCAGCATCAACTTCAGATTAAATCCTCTACGCGTCCCCGCAAAATATTCTCTGATCTGTCTGACCGCAGGGGCACACGCTTCATCATCGACTTTTACATCTTCCGGCAGGTTCATCCGTCTGGCCCGGCTGATCAGATCCTGCCTTGTTTCATTCAGATTGCCAAATGCAATCCGGCAGAGACTGTCGCCGTACATAACAAGCGTCAGCGCTCCGACCGGTGTATCCAGTGTACAGGCGCTGAGAGATTCTCCGTTTTCCACTATTCATTCCCCCTGATCTTTGCCCTTTCAGGCTTTTGTCACAAAAATAAGAAAGTGTACAAAAGGCCGGCTTATCGGCACTCATTCCGTGAATCCCTTCACGGGCTTTCTTGCCTGCCGGGCGCTGTTAACAATATCTGAATCGGTAATTTTTGTAAAGCTCATGTCCGCGTTTGTGGTACACTTGAATCAGTAAGTAAAAGGAGGCGGCGTGATGTTTCAACTATCGGTTTCTGAAGAACTTGAGCAGCGGGTCCCCGGCTTTAAGGTCGGGTGTATCCGCTACAATCATATTGTCATTTCCGAGATGCCGCCACTGATCAGCGGGCGGCTGCCTCTGTTTTACAAAAATATTCAGCTGTCTCTTGAGAACCGTCCGTTCGCTGATATCCCCGGAGTCCGAGAATGGCGGGCAATCTTTAAAAGGTGCGGAACAGATCCGTCACGGTATCGCCCGTCACAGGAAGCACTGCTCAGGAAAATAAAAAGAGACGGCGCACCGCACAGGATTCATTCGGCCGTCGACCTGAATAATTTCTTCAGTGTGCAGCACAGCATTCCTTTCGGCATCTATGACCTGAACCAGATTCACGGTCCCGTTCAAATAACCATCGGCAGCGATGATGACCAATATGACGGCTTAAATGGGAGAGTGATGCATATGGATTATAAAATTCTCTCAAAAGACAGTAAGGGCGCCTTCGGAAGCCCGATTGTCGACTCGCAGCGGACATGCGTGACAGAACGGACGACAGACGCTTTGCAGATCGCCTATCTTCGTCCTTCCATGCCTGAAGATGAAGCAAAAAAACTGACGGCCAGGGTCGCCGACATGTTCACCCAGATTCACGGCGGCGAAAACACCTGGTCCGTCATCTGCTAATGAAAAACCTGAATTGGGAGTGTCACAACATGGATTCACATCTTTTCAGTGTAGATTACTTTAAAAAGGCGCTGAAAAAACAAATTGAAAAAAACGGAAACCGGCTTACTCCTGTCCAGTCCATGAACAGCTATTACCATTCCGTCGTTTCAGCCATTATTCAGGACAAAATCAATAAGAACTTCGAACTGATTCGCCGGATACGCCATCTTGATGAAGCTTATCAGGCGGTCAACGAAGAAGTTCTTCAGAAACAACAGCAACAGCAGTAACCCGATCCGGTCTTCGGCAAAAGCCAACTCCGGATTTTTACATCCTCTGAGTCAGTAAAGCGGGCCGGGCGTCGGCGTTTCCAGGATCTGCTTTCTCTGTTCGCCTGGCTCCTCCCACTCATCTTGCGGCGCGAAATCCGGCTTTTGCTGCTGCGTCCCGGCTTTTAAAGCAGGCCTCGGCTTTCGTCACATCGTAATAGGCACTGCCCGGCATATGATAGATTTTCCCGCGGCTGGACGCGTTGCCTTTGATTGCCCCGCCGCAATTACCGGACCCGTCCGGTGCGAACTGATTTTTCCCGCCGCCGGATGACGCAGTAGAGGAACCTCCACTGTTTTGCGCCCTCTCATAAGCTTCTGTTCCCTTGACCACTTCCGGATGGTAGCCGTCGGAACGGGCATAGTCAGGAACAGACCATATGCCGAGATGTTTCGACCTGGCCTGAGCCTCCACCTGACGGTATTGATCCACGTACTTCGTATTGGGCGGGTAAACATAAGCCACCCGGGCGAGACCCCGTGAAAGCTGCTCTTCAGCAAAAGATTTCCCGTCTACATAAACATAGGCAAGCAGGCGGTTATACTTATCACGTCCTCCGTTCACCGCCACTTCAAGATGAACGGTTTTTCCCTGCAGCAGGTCTCTTGCATGCTGACTGGCTTCCGGACCGAATGGCTGGACCCCAAGCCGTGGGTGATGGGTTTCCGGCGTGTCAATCAGAAGGACACGGATCGTGGTCACCTTTTTTTCATAAATCGCCTGTAAGGTATCCCCGTCAACCACTTTAACCACTTTCGCCGGGACACCGGGCACCTTCGCCTGCCTGGAAGTTGCAGCAGAAGAGGCGTCATGAGGGTTTTTTGCTTCCGATGTGCTGCTTTCAGCCGGCTGACTCTGCGCCTCTTGGTCCCCGGACTCATTCTGCTGCACGGATGCAGCATCCGAAGACGCAGAACGGTCCGAATATGTATCCTCTGCGGCCGGTTCCGCGCAGCCTGCTAAAAGAACTAAGGAGAACAGGGCACAGAGTATGCGGTTAAACCATCTTTTCATATTGCATCACCTGAATTATTTAATCGAATGAAAGAGGAGCGACCGCCCGAAAGGGTCGCTCCTCTTCCCATTTTATCATAATTTTTTATCATAATCGGCAAATGTTCATCGGACAACGATCTTCACAGTGGCAGATGGCTTTAATATAGCCAATATCTTTAATCACGATGGAACCATGGTAATAATTAATCGCTCCATCCCGCTTCCATGCCTGAAGCATACGATTGACCGTTTCGCGTGTGGAACCGATCAGCTGCGCGAGGTCTGAATTGGTCAGACTGATCACGTAATGGATGCCGTCTTCTTTCTTCTCCCCATAGCCGTGTGCCATGCGCAGAAGCGTAGAGGCCAGCGCGCCGTTCTTTCCGTAGAAGAGCAGATCGCGCAGTTTAATCTGCGTGTATCTGTCCATCAGTCCGATCCATTTCATAAAATCGAAGCTGAGTCCCGGATTAGACAGCAGCAGCGGTTCCACATCCCTTCCTGACAGGACGCCGATCTGGCAGTCTGTCACAGCAGTTGCTGTAAAGGCATGTTCGTCATTGCCGAGGCAGGCCAGCTCGCCGAATAAGTCCCCCGGTGTGAAATAGTGAAGCACGAGGTCTCTTCCGTCAAAAGCCGATTTGTACAGTTTGACCCGGCCCGACTTCATATAGTAGAGTTTATCCGACGCATCGCCTTCCCAGTAAATGTGGGAACCCTTTCTAAACGCCGCATCCGTCATCATATTCTTCAATAGATCCAGGTTTTGTTCTGAAAACATTGCTGTATTCGTCATCTGATCCTGAACAGGATCTAAGGTTCTTTCCATTCTGATCACACCTTCAATCAAAGTTGTACCCGCCAGGTCATGGATCAGTATGCTGACGATACACCCTTTGCCCATGGAACCCTTGTTTTCATTATACAGGAAAACGTTCCACTTTTTTTGTGAAAAGTGTGACGAAAATCATACAACTTTTTTAACTGGACGGATTTGGCCTTAACCTTCAAGCAGGAGCGTTTCAGGATCCTCCAGCAGGGTTTTCACCTTAACGAGGAAACGGACCGCCTCACTGCCGTCGACAATGCGATGGTCATAGGACAGTGCAATGTACATCATGGGACGGATTTCCACTTTGTCTCCATCCGGAGTCGACACGGCCACCGGACGTTTCTTAATCCCATGCATGCCGAGAATACCTACCTGCGGTGCATTAATAATCGGTGTAGACAAGAGAGAACCGAATGTGCCGCCATTGGTTATCGTGAATGTGCCCCCCTGAAGATCACTCAGAGTCAGCTTGTTTGTCCGCGCCCTGACCGCAAGATCCTTAATTTCATGTTCAATTTCCGCAAACGTCAGCCGATCGGCATCACGGACAACCGGCACGACAAGGCCCTGATCTGTTGCAACAGCAATCCCAATATCATAAAATTTCTTAACTAAAATATCGGTGCCGCTGATTTCAGCATTCAACAGCGGGAAACTCTTCAGGGCGCCGACCACCGCCCGGGTAAAGAAGGACATAAAGCCCAGCTTGACGTCATGCGCTTTGATAAAGGCTTCTTTCCGTCTTTTGCGGATGGCCATGACGTTTGTCAGATCGACTTCATTAAATGTCGTCAGCATCGCTGCTTCATGCTGCACGGCAACCAGCCGCCCGGCAATGGTCTGACGGCGACGGGTCATTTTAATCCGTTCGACCGGTTTAGTCGGATCTTCAGCAGGCGCCGGCTTCGGTGCCGGCTTCGGTGCCGGTGCTGCCGCCTGTTTTGCCACGTCCTCTGCCCTGAGCCGGCCCAGCGGATCAGCAGTGTGAACCGCACTCAGGTCAATGCCCTTCTCACGCGCGAGTTTCCTTGCTGCAGGCGAAGCAATCGCCACATTACCACCTGCTGCAGCGGCAGGCTGAGGCGCCTGCTGTTCCTTCTTTACCGGTGCCGGTGCAGAAACTGCTGCTTCCGGTTTTGCTTCAGGCTGCGCCGGGGCTGCATTCCCGGATGGCTCCTCAGCGCCATTTTCATCCAGCAGGGCAATAACCTCGCCGACTTCAACGGTATCGTCAACGTTCTTTTCGATTTTTTTCAGAACACCGGCATGCTCCGCGCTGATCTGAATATTCACTTTATCCGTTTCAATTTCCGCGATATCGTCACCCTGATTGACCTTGTTTCCGACATCGACCAGCCATTTGACAATCGTTCCCTCTGTAATGGATTCCGCCAGTTCCGGTACTTTTACTTCAATCATCCTGATCCCCTCCCGAATCACTCTTGCCCTGCTTTTTCATTTTTATGCAATGTTTCACTGATGATCCTTTTTTGTTCCTGTTTATGGAATTTCGGTTCGCCGGTCGCCGTGCTGGAGCGGGACGGGCGGCCGATATAGCTGAGCCGGGTGCCTTTCGGCGCAATTTTCCGGATCTGCGGCTCTGCATAACTCCAGGCCCCCATATTCTTTGGTTCTTCCTGCAGCCAGACAATTTCATTCAGATTCCGGTAGCGGCTGAAATAAGCCTGCAGATCTTTCTCCGGGAATGGATACAGTTCCTCCACCCTGAGGATCTTCAACCAGTCCGGCCGGCTTGCGGAGGCTTCGATCTCGACAGAAAGGTCAACGGCTACTTTACCGCTGCACAGCGCCACACGCGTAATCCGATCTGGATCTCCAGCCGTCAGCGGATCTTCAAGCACGCTGTTAAAATGCCCTTCAGCCAGATCCTTTGGAGTAGAAGTGGCTTTCGGATGGCGCAGCAGACTCTTCGGTGTCATGATGACAAGCGGACGGACGACATCTGTATTGAGAATCGCCGCCTGCCTGCGCAGGATATGGAAGTACTGAGCCGGCGTTGTCAGGTTGGCAACCACCCAGTTGTTTTCTGCCGACAGCTGCAGAAAACGTTCCAGTCGACCGCTGGAGTGTTCCGGTCCCATCCCTTCATAGCCGTGCGGCAAAAGAAGTACCAGCCCGGACCTCTGACCCCATTTAGCACGCCCGGCCGTCACGAACTGGTCGAACATGACCTGGCCGACATTGGCAAAATCACCGAACTGTGCTTCCCAGATGACCAGAGTCTCCGGCGCAAACACATTATAGCCGTACTCGAACCCGATCACCGCAGTCTCAGAAAGCGGGCTGTTATGAATATCAAAAGTCGCTCTGACGCCTTTCAGATGATGATACGGTGAGTAGGTGGCACCCGTCTTAACATCGTGAAATACCGCATGACGCTGGGCGAATGTGCCCCTTTCTACATCCTGACCGGTAAAGCGGATCGGCGTACCGTCTTTCAGAATGGAAGCAAAAGCAAGGGATTCGCCAGTCGCCCAGTCCAGCTGGTGCCCGGGATTCAGTGCCTTTTCGCGTCGCCTGAGAATGCGCGCCAGTTTGGGATAAACATGAAAACTTTCCGGCCAGTCGAGCAGATCCTGATTCAGTGCCCGCAGCGTCTCAATCGGGACAGCTGTCCGGATATAGGTTAAAGGCTGCGCCAGCTTATCAGGAAAAGGGATTTCCTTAAGATCTTTTTCTTTATCGCGTGCAGCCTGATAAATCTTCTGAAACTTATCATTCAGGTGCTTCTGATAATCTTTCAGTTTTTCCGGATTTGCCAGCCCGTCCCTTTCCAGTTTGACCTGATAAAGCCGGGCAACCGGCAGATGCTTCTGGATCTCCTGGTACAAAACCGGCTGCGTCGCGGAAGGATCATCGGATTCGTTGTGTCCATATCGCCTGTATCCACAGAGATCAATCAGAAAATCCTTCCCAAATGTCTTTCGATATTCGAAGGCGAGCTGAATGGCTGTCAGGCAGGCCTCCGGATCGTCGGCATTGACATGAACGATCGGGATTTCATAACCCTTGGCCAGATCACTGGCATAGGCTGTGGAACGACCGTCTTCGTGGTTGGTTGTAAACCCGAGCTGGTTATTCGCAATGATATGAATCGTGCCGCCGGTATTAAATCCGCTCAGCCGGCTGAGGTTCAGCGTTTCCGCTACAATGCCTTCACCGGTAAAGGCCGCATCACCATGGATCATGATGGGGAACGCCTTGCCGGTATCCTGCTCCGGATAACCTTCTTTCAGTCGATTATCCTGAGCGGCACGGGCATATCCTTCTATGACCGGATCAACCATTTCCAGATGACTCGGGTTATTCGCCAGTGTTAATTTAACCTGAAACATGCCGTCGTCATCTGTTTCGCCCATATACTGCAACGGATATTTTTTATTGACCTCATCAATTTCTCTGGCTGCACCGAGATGATATTTCACATCTCCTGTCCAGCCGTAATTGATCCCTTTTGAGCCTTCAGAAGGCACCATGCTCTTGATCGGTGCATGGACAAATTCTGCCAGAATCTTTTCATAAGGCTTTCCGAGGATATGGGCAAGCACGCTCAGCCGACCGCGATGTGCCATACTGATCACAACCTGCCGAGATCCGTCATGTACACCAAACTGGATCAGTTTATCAAGCATTGGAACGAGAACGTCCAGTCCTTCGATGGAAAAACGTTTCTGACCGACAAACGTCTTATGAAGAAAATGCTCAAACGCTTCTACTTTAACCAGTTGCTTAAGCAGATTTATTTTTTCCCTGTCCGGAACAGGGTTTTGGAAGCGCTTACTTTCAACTGCCCGATTCAGCCAGTTCTTCTCCCGTAAATCCTGGACGTGACTGAATTCATAGGCCAGAGACCGGGAATACAGATCCCGCAGATAACCGACCACATCCAGTGCATTCCGGACGTTCGCCGGTGCTTCCGGCCAGATCACTTTTGACGGAATCGCTTTCAATTTTTTTGGTGATAAATGAAACTGAGCCAGATCCATTAAATGTGTTTCAATCACGCGCATGTCGCTGAGCGGGTTGACATGAGCGAGCAGGTGCCCGTATGCCCGGATTCTGTCGGCCAGCCGGACAGCACCTACCACCTGATCCAGATCAAATGGATCTCCGGCTCCCTCATTGTCCAGAACCGTGTGAGACGCGGCAGGAACACCGTCGATCGTTTTCGGTCTGCCCCATTTATCAAAGACGCGCCGTAAGGTCGGATCAACGGTTTCCGGATCATCAAGATACTTATCATACTGTTCATCAACATAACCGAGATTCAGACGTGAAAAACTTTGCCATGGATTTGTGCGATCTAACGTCTCATTTGCCGTCAATGCACATCGCTCCCTAAGAGTATTTGAGTCACACTTTCCCCTTGTTCGAAACATCAGCAATAATTTGACTAAACTGTGAATATCCGCTTGCAGATTTATTGTAGCATAGAGCTTCTGAAGTTTAAATTGTTACGATATTATGAAATGATGTGTTTTTGTTATCGTTTTCATGCATGATCTGTGCTGCAGCTCTTGACAATCCGCAAAAGATATTGTAACTATCGGTTCTATCTATTCTATTCCGGACATCCGGCAAAATCGCTCTGTGAATCGCCCCATTTTCATAGCAGCCGAAAAGATAACGCCTGCGTCCGAAAGCCCGGCTGACTCAGACATGGTATAATGAGACGGGTGATAGCAAAGTTTAAGAAACAGGCAGGCCCGATGAAAAGAAGGTGGACAGGTTGGAACCATTAAAAGCGGGTACGGTTGTGACACTTGACCTGGCACATAAAGCACCGTTCGGTTATTTTCTGACCGACGGCAGGCAGGAGATTCTGATGCACGCGAATGACGCCATCGAGCCGGTGGACGAACAAGCAAAACAGAAAGTCTTCCTTTATCAGGACCATCAGGGACGTCTTGCAGCGACGATGACGATTCCGAAAATCAGAATCGGCATCTATGACTGGGCACCGGTTGTCTCCGTGCATAAACGATATGGCGTATTTGTCGATATTGGCATTCATAAAGATATTCTGTTCTCAAAGGATGATCTGCCGGAATCTCTCGATGAGTGGCCACAGAAAGGAGACCGCCTGTACCTGAGTCTGATGCTGGATAAGAAAGACAGGCTGTTTGCGAAACCGGCAAATGAGTCGATCATGAACGTCATCTCGATCCCTGCTCCGGAAAGTTTCTTTAATAAAGAAACTGAAGCGACCGTGTACCGGCTGATGGCAGACGGCGCGCATTTTATTACCGAAGATGGGTATCTGGGCTTCATTCACCGGAGAGAATCCGACAGGAAGATGCGGATCGGCCGCACGTTCCATGGCCGCGTAACCGGGATAAAAGACGGGCGGATCACACTTTCCATGCTCCCGCGAAGCTTTGAGATGATTGATCAGCATGCGGCTGGCATTCTGGAGTATCTGAGGGGCCGCGGTGGGACCATGCCCTATACGGATAAAAGCCTTCCGGAAGATATCCGCAAACATTTTTCAATCAGTAAAGGTGATTTTAAAAAGGCCCTTGGAAAGCTGATGAAAGAAGGCAAATTAGTTCAAAAAGACGGGTGGAGTTATCTCGTTGAGAAGTAAAGGACCGGCAATTCTGCCGGTCCTTTTTCACTCCTGCAAGGCATTCCGTTCCGCATACAGACGTCTGAATCCGAGTCCGATAAAATACACGGCCGCTTCGAAACTCGTAATGAAGAAACTGACCGGTGCATTGGTGTAGTAACTCATGACGAGTCCGAACCAGACACCAAGTACGGCCAGAACTGACGACAGGATAATCATCCCGAAAACCGACCGGACAAAACAGCGGGCCGCTGCTGCCGGAACGGTCATCAGGGCGAAAACAAGCAGTGCCCCGATGATCTGCACCGTGACACTGACAGCCACCGACAGAAGCAGCAGAAAGCCGACGGAAATCAGCCGGATCGGAAGGCCCGCCGCTTCTGCCCCCGTCTGATCAAAGGAATCAAACTTCAGCCAGCGGTACCCCAGGGCAATCAGCAGCAGGACAATAAACGACAGCACGGCGATCTCCCGCACATCCCGGACATTGATCCCAATCACACTGCCAAACAGAATGCTGGTCGTAAAGTTTGCCTGCTTATTGGATAAAGAAAGAAAAAGAATACCCAGCCCGAGAAATAGGCTCAGAATCACACTGATTGACGCATCGCGGCGGAACATCCGCACCCCCATCTGACCGATGAACAACGCGCTGATCATGGTAAAAAGCAGAAGCCCGCTCAGCGGGCTGATTCCGATTAGTACAGCAAATGCCGCGCCGGCAAAACCGATGTGCGAAAAGGTATGCGTAATAAATGACAAATTGCGGGCGATGACAAAAACACCGATTGCACCACACATCAGGGCGACGAGTGTCCCCGCAACAAAGGCATGCTGCATAAAATCATATTGAAACATAAATCCATCCTCCGGGAAAACGAGATTAATAGATACGATCGGTCAGTTGGCCGGCTTCTCTCTCTCTGAACAGTCCTGACTTTTCCGGCTTTTCTTCATCCGTCGCATGGTACAGCCAATCGCGGGCCTTCCCGCCAAGTACTTCATTCACACTGCCGATTTCATAGTGGCCGCGCGACATGAACAGAACCTGATCAGCATATTCATGGACCATATGCAGATCATGACAGATAAACAGAACGGCAATACCCTGATTTTTACATAATCGACGAACCAGCTGCATCATCTGTTCCTGGGCATTCGGATCAAGATTAGCCGTTGATTCGTCGAGCATCAGGAAATCCGGATGGCGAACCAGGGCCTGAGCAATAAAAAGGCGCTGCCGCTCACCACCGGACAGCCTCCCAACCGATTTTTTGGCCAGATGAATCGATTCGGTCATCATCATCGCTTTTTTTACCGTCAGGCGCTCTTTAGCTGAAAGCCAGGGGATGAAGCGTGACGACAGACCGAGAGAAACAAAGTCCTTCGCTGAAATCGGCGTTTCTTCATCGATCATCCGTGACTGAGGGACGTAGCCGATCGCTGCATTTCTCCTGTTATCATGGAGTTTTACCGTTCCCTCCCGGGGTTTAATCATCCCGATGATGGTTTTCAGCAGGGTGGACTTTCCGGCTCCGTTCGGACCAATAATCGCCAGCAGTTCACCACCTGACACCTGAAAAGACAAATGATCAAGAATCGTTTCGCCACCGAACCCGACCGTCAGATCCTTCACCTGCAATTGACCGCTCACACAGATCTCCTCCTCTCGTTCACGCTTTATTTCTGGGCCTTTTCTACCTGTTTTAATATATCCAGCATCCACATTTTATAATCTTTTCCGTCAGGGAGCGTCTCCGTAACCTCCACAACAGGGAGATCATTTCGCTTTGCCAGGGCAACCATCTTTTCAACGGTCGGGCTCATCTCCTGAATATTGCTGACGAAAAAGGCGATCCGCTTTTCTTCCATATCTTTTCTCATCTTTGTGATGTCCTGCGGAGAAGGATCTGTTCCTTTTTCCACCGCCTGCTTAAAGTGACTGTTACTGATCCTGTAACCCAGAGCTTCGAGCATATAGTCAAAAACAGGCTCCGAAACATCGACACGCTGACCGGATGTTTTTTCACTCAGCTGATGCACCAGATCCCGCACAGGCCGAATGTCCTGCTGATATGCCTGGGCATTCTTTTTAAAAACATCTGCATGATCCGGATCAATGTCTGACAGAACAGATGCAAGGTAATCCGCCAGTTTCGGCATGGTCTCCGGATCGTACCAGACATGTTCATTATCACCGTTCTTCTTCTTCAGGATATCCTCTGCTACACGTATGATTTTCTTATCACGGCTTCCGGATTCTACCAGCTCATCCATCCAGCCGTCATAACCGACACCATTATAAAGAACGACAGAAGCTCCATCCACTTTTCGTGCAACATCCGGTGTAATTTCAAAATCATGCGGGTCGACGCTCGCATGATGGATAATCGATGTAACATGAACATAATCACCGCCGACTGCTTTTGCTACTTCACCATAGAAATCCTCTGCGGCGACAATGTGTATTCGGGAGTCCGACCCGCCGGATCCGGCACGTCCGCTCCCGCAACCTGCGAGTAAACCCGTGAATAGAATCAGTACACTGCACAAAAGCACAGACTTTCCCGCTAAGCTCCGCATGCTTCTCCTCCTGATCCTCTGTCTGGAAATGGTTAAAACGTAATTATTACGATTTACTGTACACTAAATGGTAATGTTTTCGATTTACTTTGTCAAGCCTATGCCTTGAATCTTTTCTTCATACTTTAAGAAGGTATAAAATTTTTTTGCAGAAAAGAGGTTCAGAAAAAACCAGGTCCCTGGGGACATCTGGCTTTCTACAGAAGGCATGCATCAGCAGGACGAGCCGCAGGATGATATGATAGAAAAGAAAAATCAGGAATGAATAACATACTGGAGGCATGAACAGTGAAAATTGCCATGGCAAGTGATCATGCAGGATTTGAATTGAAAGGGGAAATTAAAGAATGGCTGGAAAGTCAGGGCCACGAAGTCACTGACTTTGGAACAGGCAGCAAGGCATCCTGTGATCTGCCCGATTACGTTTATCCGGCTTCACTCGCGGTTGCCCGCGGAGAAGCAGAACGCGGCATCTTCGTAGACGGCGTGGGCTACGGGAGTGCACTGATTGCAAACCGGATATATGGCCTGACGGCAGCTGTCTGCCAGGATCCGTTCTGTGCAAAACTTGCCCGCCAGCATACGGACAGCAATGTTCTCTGCCTTGGCGGTAAAATTATCGGTTCCGGCATTGCCCTTGACATCGTCAATGTGTGGATGCATACCGATCCGATAACCGATGTGGAAAAATATGTCCGACGCGTGAAAAAAGTGAAAGCCATCTCCGAAAAGCATCTGAAGAAACTATCTGAAATCTGATCAGGGGCATAGAAAAGCGGAGCATCAGCTCATTGAACGGGCTGATGCTCCGCTTTTTCACGCTAAATGTTGATTTTACCCTTCATGAATTTGAGCGTAAGGCGCAAGACTCCTGCCGGGTCAGCAAGTCAGGCGAAGAGAACGGATTACCCGGCGCCTGACTGAATACGCCACATAACAGAAGGCTTCTGTATCGTCACCGGATCAGATACAGCACGCGCTTTCCCCGATCTGACTGAACTCCTCTTTTTGCAGTCAAAGCTCATGAAAATCTGATAAATGCAACTGTTTTACTTCTCTTTTCTTTCCTTTTCTAATGTGCTATAACATAGTTTGCTTCTTAGTTTTCTCTTCATCTGATCGCACGAAACGCGCCTTCTGAAAGAGAACATAAGGGGCTTTTTAATCTCATTAAAAGCGATGAAAATATTTAGTGAAACTTCAATTAATGGAGGTGTTTCGGGCACACAGGACGTGCTCATGCAGGCGTTACGACAGAACGCCTGCATTTTAACCCGCACGCATCTCCCGCTGATTGTCAGTTGAACTCATGGGGCTGCAGCAAGCGTGATCATAACGTTTGCAGGCGATTCACAGTCCGTTAACCTGTAACAGTTATTACAAATACATTGCACAATATTTATCACTTGATTACAAGACTTACACCTGAATACCTGCATACGAAACTCTATTCATATCAGGGAAAAAAGGAGAGAAAATTGCACGATGTCAAAGAAAAGAAGCAGTTATTTTGACAATGCAAAGTTTTTTCTGATTCTGCTTGTCGTTTTTGGTCACAGTCTGACTCAATTGAAATCAAATATATCGGTAGTGGATTCGCTGTACACGTTCATTTTTATCTTCCACATGCCTGCATTTATCCTGATCTCAGGCTTCTTTTCAAAGCATTTTAATAAACCTGGGTATGTCCGCCATGTGGCAAGACATACGCTGATTCCCTACTTTATCTTTCAGTTACTCTACTCCATTTTTTATTACGCGACGGGCTACGAAGACCACTTCACTTTCAGTCTCGTGACGCCGCACTGGACACTCTGGTTTCTCATCAGTATGCTTTTCTGGAAACTGATGGTGATCCCCTTCTCACGTCTCGGCCGATTCGGTCTGCCCGTCGCCGTACTGGTCGGTATCAGTGCCGGGTTTTTTGACGGGATCGGTACGGAATTCAGTGCCTCCCGTACGCTGGCGTTCTTCCCGTTCTTTTATCTCGGCTATCTGCTGAAGTCGGAAAATTTCAGAGCACTGCTTCGTTTCAGATGGAGCAGACCTCTGGGTGTACTGACTCTGGCCGCCCTTTACGCAGCCACACATTTTGTTTTTCCAAAAGCGCTTCAGGACTGGGTGCTGTTTGATTCCTCTTATCATACATTTGGCTTCTCCGCGCTCAGTGGCGGACTGACACGGTTGTCCATGTACGGCATTACCTGCATCGCCATTCTTGCTTTCATGATGCTGATCCCGCGGAGAAAGATGTCGTTCACCCCTCTCGGGAAGAATACCCTGTACATCTACCTGCTTCATGGATTCTTTATTAAACTCGTGGTCCTGCTGCCTGTATATGAAAAAATCAAAGATCTTTATCAATACGGATTCCTGTTTCTTGCCTCGGTCGCGCTCTGCTATTTTCTTGCAAGCCGGCCGGTACGCCTGTTTACAGAACCGCTTGTCGAGACCCGAATCCCACGATTATCCCGATTTCCGGCCCGAATGTGACCCGGCTTTTCAGGCGAAATCCGCTGTAATCTGCTAAACTGAAGATAATATCGGAGGAGGAAGGGATCGTCACGATATCTTCATCTGAAATGCTGATCCGCCTGTTTGAGCGGGCTGCCCTGCTCCTGATCTTTCTCTTTTTACTGACCCGTATTCCGCGATTTAAAGAAATTTTTCAGCAGGAAAGCCATTCACGCTTTGAGATGATGGTTATCACCGCGATATTCACTGCGTTTGCCGTATTCAGTTCGTATTCCGGGATACCGGTCGACGGCTCACTGGTCAATACACGGATCATTACCATCGTTTCGAGCGGGATTCTGTTCGGTCCGATTCCCGGCATCACGACCGGTCTGATCTCCGGGTTGCACCGCTACCTGATAGATATCGACGGCGTGACGGCTCTCCCCTGTTTTATCACCAGTTCAGTTGCCGGGATCGTCTCCGGACTGATTCACAACAAAGTGAAAAAATCGATGCGCTGGATTTACGGGATTGCAACCGGTATGTTCTGCGAAATCCTGACCATGGTTCTGATCCTGCTGATGACCAGTCCCGGTGTCGGTTCAGGTATCGTCTCGCAGATCGCCTTTCCGATGATCATGGGAGAACTGAACATCGGCCTGATCGTCCTTTTAATCCAGAGTATCGAAGGTGAAAAGGAGCGGATCGCGTCACGACAGGCGAAACTGTCACTGGACATCGCCAATGAAACCCTGCCCTATTTCAGAAAGATCAACAGCGAATCACTGAAACAGATCTGTACCATTATCAAGGACAAGATTCATGCCGATGCCACGGCCATGACCGACACGGAGCATGTGCTGGCCTATGTCGGTTTCGGCAAGGAACGCTATCCGATCGGTGGTCATGTGGTCAGCGAGATTACAAAGCAGGCCATCAGAAGTGGAAAGATCACCGTGTCACACCTGGAAAAAGAACACCATATTCCCGGCATCCAGGATGTGCTGATCATTCCTTTGAAAGAAAATGGAAGCGTGATCGGAACGCTTAAAATCTACTATAAGAAAGCCTATGTCATGAGCCACGCCACACAAACCATGGCCATCGGCCTGTCACAGATCATCTCGACGCTGGTGGAGATTTCACGTCTCGAACAGATGAAGGAAGCGGCGAACAAAGCGGAACTCAAGGCCCTGCAGACCTCCATTAATCCGCATTTCCTGTTCAACGCGCTGAATACCATTGCCTCACTGATACGCCGAAAACCGGATCAGGCCCGGGAGCTGATCATTACACTGGCGAACTATATGCGCTATAATCTCGACCATACCGAAGAATTAATCGATATCAAGAAGGAAATCGGTCAGGTCCGCGACTATGTGGCGATTGAAAAAGCTCGCTTTGGTGACCGTCTGAATATCAACTATGAAGTTGACGATGTGAACGTCAGAATTCCCTGCCTAATCCTCCAGCCGCTTGTTGAAAATGCGATCAAACACGGGGTTTTAAAATCAGGAAAACCCGGTCGGGTCACCATTTCCGTTAAAGACCTTGCGGACAGTATCCGGATCAGCGTTGAAGATACAGGCACCGGCATCGATCCGAAAGTGGTCGAGAATCTGTATCATGACGAGCTGCCGGAGAAAAAAATTGGTCTGAAAAATGTTCACCAGCGCGTCAAACTTGTTTTCGGCAATGGGCTGGTAATCCGTCGTCTGTCTCCCGGCACGCAAGTCTATTTCGATATCAGGAAGGTGTAAGTGATGAAAGGGATTATTGTTGAAGATGAACAGCCGGCAATGGAAGAACTCCAGTATCTGATTGAAACCTACAGTTCAATTGACATCACAGATACCTTTTCAGACGGACTGGACGTTCTGAAATTTTTACAGAGCCATGAGACAGATGTCATTTTTCTCGATATCAACATTCCGTCTTTAGACGGCATGCTGCTCGCCAGTAATATCCATAAATTCAGCAAGCCGCCCTATATTATTTTTACCACCGCTTATAAAGAACACGCCGCACAGGCCTTTGAACTGGAAGCTTTTGACTATATCCTCAAGCCTTATGACGAGAAGCGGATCGCCGGTGTCCTGAAAAAAGTTGAAGAAGCCTGGAGGCGGGACCATCAGCCGGCGCAATCAGGAAAAGCAGCTGCAGCCTCACCTGGCCCGGTCCGGATCAATCTGAAAAAAGACGAGAAAATCATTGTCGCTGACGTCAACGATATTTATTATGCCGAAGCTCAGGAGAAAGTCACCGACGTCTACTCGAAAAACAGTCATTATATCATCAATAAAAGTATTTCCGAATTATATGATCAGCTGCCAAAGGACCAGTTCTTCCGCTGCCACCGCTCATATCTTGTCAATCTGAGTAAAATACACGAAATCATCCCCTGGTTCAACCAGACCTATCTTGTACAGTTAAAAGATCTGGGAACCAAAATTCCGGTCAGCAGAAGCAATACAAAAACATTCCGGCAGCTTATGAATCTGTAACGGTCATTCATTCCACTCCACCCGCATCTCATGATGAAATCGCTTTCTGAAGCAATTCCGCAGGTATAATTCTAATTGAGGCATGAGACAACAAGTGATGGCCCTTGAAACAGAGACAAGGCAAGGGAAAGAGCTGCCTTGCTGCCTGTGCCTACCTCGGATAAGGGGGAGATTTCAATGGATGCAGCACGTAAAAATGACATGCAGGTCACTTGCTGGCCGATCCTGATCGGCACCGTAATTGTGATGATTGGATTAGGAACGATCTATACATGGAGTTTATTCAACCAGCCTCTGGAAGATAAATTCGGCTGGGACGTGGGAGCCGTTGCCACAACGTTTTCAATTATGAGCTTCGCACTCAGCCTGTCGACGCTGTCTGCCAGTAAGATCCAGGAAAAGCTGGGTATCCGCGGTCTGCTGGCCCTGTCCGCCATCGGCATGGGCGCGGGCCTTGTGATCACGGCCTTCGATACTGAACTGTGGATGCTCTATATCACCGCCGGCATCATTGTCGGTGCTGCAAACGGTATTGCCTATATGACCACGCTTTCGAATGCGATCCAGTGGTATCCGGAGAAAAAAGGACTCGTCTCCGGTATTGCCATCGGCGCTTACGGTATCGGCAGTGTCCTGTTTAAATATGTTCTTCAGTTTCTCATTGAACACTCGGGCGTTTCCCTGGCTTTCCTGTACTGGGGCCTGATTTCCTTCGTCCTGCTCGGAGCCGGACTTCTTCTGGTCAGACAGGCACCGGTCCTCGAAGCAAAAAAGAGTGCGCAGCAGACAGCCACTGCTGAACGTGATTATTCAGTAAAAGACATGCTGAAGACCAAAGAAGCCTACTTCCTGTTCTTCATTCTCTTTACCGCTTGCATGAGCGGACTGTATATGATCGGCAGTGTCTCAAACATTGGCATCAGCCTCGCCGGACTTGACGCCGCAACCGCTGCCAACGCCGTTGCTCTGGTCGCTCTGCTGAATACGGCCGGTCGGCTGGTGCTTGGAGCGGCATCGGATTATATGAACCGCCTGAAAGTCGTGGCCGGTGCCCTGCTGATCACAGCCATCGCCGCAGTGGTCATCAGTCATGTCACGCTCAACGCCGTCCTGTTCTTTATCAGTGTCTCGCTCGTCGCCTTCTGCTTCGGCGGCAACATCACGATCTTTCCAACGATCGTGGCCGAATTCTTCGGACTGAAAAACCAGTCCCGTAACTACGGCATCATCTATCAGGGATTCGGATTAGGCGGGTTGTCTGCCTCCTTTATTTCGGGTCTGCTCGGTGGCTTTGCCCCGACGTTCAACCTGATTGCAATCCTCTGCAGTCTGGCTTTCATCGTCGCGCTCACCCTCCATGTCCCGGAAGAAAAGGCAGCTGTCCGGAAAGAAGAACAGCGGCGCGAACAGTACCGCAAAAGACAGGCTTATTAATCGAATGTTACAGGCACGGCTCCAATGACTGGAGCCGCGTTTTTTTTTGCCTTTCAGATGTTCGAGTTGAGAATATTATCGCACTGGAAAACGATCATTTATTGTTTGGTCATCGTTATGTACTCAATAGCTCATAATAAAGTGAAACGTCAATCGTACGAAAAAAATTGGCGCCTGAGCAGATCACTTGCCAGCCGTTTAATAATAAGATAAGAATAGAATGACCGTTTTGTAATCGCTTGCAATAAATCAGGGAGTGTGATCCCATTGGTTCTGAAAACTGAAATTGTTCAACAGCTGCGTCGCATCATCAAACCCGGACGAATTTTAACTAAAGAGGCAGATCTGGTCAGCTATGGCTATGATGCATCATTTGGCTTCTATAAACCCGATGTGGTCCTTCAGGTGAAAAATGAAAACGAAGTGTCCGCTGTCATGAAGCTGGCGAACCAGCTCCGCATCCCTGTCACACCGAGAGGTCAGGCATCCAGCCTCAGCGGTGGTCCGCTGCCAGTTAAAGGCGGCATGGTGCTGGACTTTTCGCAATGGAGTAAATCATTAAAGATTGACAGTGAAGATCTGGTTGCCGTCGTCTCGCCGGGCGTGATCACAGCCGATCTGGATGATGCCGCAGCCAGATACGGCCTGATGTATCCCCCGGATCCGGGAAGCTCTCACTTTTCCACCATCGGCGGCAATCTGGCCGAAAACTCCGGCGGTCCGCGCTGCCTGAAATACGGCGTGACCAAGGATTACGTCATTGGCCTGAAAGTCGTGACCCCGCAGGGTGAAGTGATCCGGACCGGCGGCCGCACGGTAAAAAACGTCACCGGTTATGATCTGACCAAACTTATCGTCGGCTCGGAAGGCACACTCGGCATCATCACCGAAGCGACGCTGCGCCTGCTCCCCCGTCCGTTATCCACACAGACAATGATGCTGACCTTCGACCATTTTGTCGACTCAGGGAAAACCGTGACCCGGATTCTGACGTCAGGTATCCTGCCGGCAAAAGTAGAAATGATGGATCAGGCATCTATACGGGCGGTTGAAGCCTACCAGCCCCAGAATCTGCCGGTCGATGCCGAAGCGATCCTTCTGATTGAGCTCGACGGTCATCCCGCCGCCGTGGCAGATGAAGCAGAACGCATCCGCTCGCTTGCGAAAGCCATGGCCGCACGTTCGGTAAAAATTGCCCATTCCAGTGAGGAGGCCCGCAAGCTGTGGAAAGCGCGCAAGCTGGTCTCCCCGGCCATTGCCTCGAAAAAGCCAACGAAAATATCAGAGGATGCCACAGTTCCCCGCAGTAAAATTGCTGAATTCTGCCACCGGCTTCAGGAAATCCGCAACACATACAAAATTGATCTGGTCGTCTTCGGACACGTCGGCGACGGCAATCTCCATCCGAACATCATCTGTGACAAGCGCAACCGTGAAGAAATGAAACGGGTGCAAAAAGCCATTGAAGAGATCTTCCACGCGGCGATCGACCTCGGTGGCACCCTGTCCGGTGAACATGGGATCGGAACGATGAAACGTGCGTATATGCCCTGGGAACTGAGCCCGGTTGAACTGGATATGATGAAGCGGATTAAACTGGCCTGGGATCCGAATAACATACTGAACCCGTCAAAAATTTTCCCTGCCCCCGACAGAAGCTGGTGCTGTCGCAATGAACCCGAATCCGAAAGACAAACTCGCCTATGATGAAACGTTCACCTGCATCCAGTGCGGCACCTGTCTGCCGGCCTGTCCAACCTACAAGACCATGGGCACAGAAACCCAGTCGCCGCGCGGCCGGATTAACCTCGTAAAAATGGCCGCCGAAGGCAAAATTTCACTCGATGAGCTGAAAGACCCGATCGATCTGTGCCTCGGTTGCCGCGCCTGTGAGACCGCGTGCCCGACCAACGTCCCCTACGGAGTGATCCTTGAATCGGCCAAACTTGCCCTGCATGAGCATAACAGGCCCTCACAGTCCCGGATGGAAGTCTTCAAAGAAAATCTGTTCTACAACCATGTTTTTCCCAGAAAGAAGGTGATGAGCACCGGTGCGGGGCTGCTCTGGTTCTATCAAAAATCAGGTGTGCGCCGACTGGTTGAGAAGACCGGCCTGCTGAACAGTCTGCCTGAGTCGCTTGCTACATTTGAGCGGACCCTCCCGGCAGCAACCGCTCCGGTCCGCCGTCGCAGGCGGCCGAAAAGGCTGGAACCGCAACAGGCGCCCCGTTATAAAGTCGGCTTCTTCACCGGCTGCATCATGGATGCCCTATTCGATCGGATTAACGACCTGGGAATGAGACTTCTTGTGCTGGGCGGCTGTACCGTGGTTGCAGCAGACGGACAGACCTGCTGCGGTGCACTCCATCTGCACGGCGGGCGTGATGATCAGGCCAGGGAACTCGCCAGGAAAAATATTGAAGTCTTCGAGCAGGAAGCCTTCGACTACGTGGTTAACACGGCCGGTGGCTGCGGCGCCCTGCTCCATGAATACCCGGCCCTGTTTGCCGATGACCCGGAATGGCAGATACGTGCTCAGTCATTCGCCGACCACACGATCGATATCAGCGTTCTCCTTGCCCGGCTGGACTTGCCGTTTAATAAGGAAATTCGTAAGCGTGCCACCTATCAGCCCTCCTGCCATATGACCAACGTCCAGAAAGTCAGGGACGAACCGAGACAGCTCATCCGCCGAATCAAAGGCATCGACTTCCGTGAACTGCACGATCCGAACTTCTGCTGCGGTTCCGCCGGAATTTACAACGTCGTCCAGTTCGACGAATCGATGAAAATTCTGGACGTCAAAATGGCTGATGTCAAAAGCCGCGATCCTGAACTGATCGTGACCACCAATCCGGGCTGCCTGCTACAGATGAAAGCCGGAATAGAGCGCGAAGGCCTGCAGGACCGCATGCAGGCGCTCCACCTGGTCGAGCTGCTTGCCGAAGCCTGCGGACTGGAAAAGCGGTGAATGGGGAAAAAAGGTACTGATTATCACGGATTCAAAGCGGGGGTATGCATGCCTGATTTCGCTTCAAGGCAGTGGCATCAACTTTAAAAATCCTTAATGGATGTATTTTCCCTTTTTAACAATAATATGTAATCTGTAAAATCACTGATACTTGATAACTGATACTTGATATAAGAGAAAAACGGGATTCTTAAGAATCCCTGATAACAGCATGAACAAATCGCAAAGCTCAATATCACTTTTTCATTAACAGCATGCCATACTGAACCTTCACAATGAACATGGGCCTAAAAATGTAACCAGAGAGGATGTCACTTTTTTTCAAAGCCATAACCGTCATTCTATTAAGCCATCTATTCAGATCTCAATTGTCTTTTCTACCTGCCTAACACCCCACCATCAACTGGGATTATTGTTCCAGTTACATAGTTTGAAGCAGGTGAAGCCAGGAATAAAGCAACCCCCGCTACGTCTTCCGGTGTTCCCCATCTTTTTGCCGGAATTCTTTCCGCAACCTGGGTTGAACGTACCGAATCTTTCATGAGGTCAGTGTTCATAGTTGTTAACATATAGCCTGGTGCAATGGCATTGACTTGGATGCCATACTCTGCCCACTCATTGGATAATGATTTCGTCAATTGTTTGATTGCCCCCTTACTGGTCGAGTAAGCAGCAGCATGATAACCTCCAATTACCGATAGAATTGAGGCAAAGTTGATGATTTTGCCAGATCTTTGTTTCTTCATCTTGACTGCAGCAAGTCTGGATAGTTCAAAAACGGCAGTCACATTTACATCCAGAATCCGATTCCAGCTTTCCATTGAAAAATGAAACGCAGATTCTCGCTGAATGAGTCCAGCACAATTAATTAATATGTCGATATGGCCGCCAAGTTCCTCAATGGCTTTATTAAAAGAATGTCGCAGACTTTCCATAACTGAGAGATCGCCCTTGATGGGATGAATTTTGTCATCTTCTGCTCCGATACTTTGTGATAATTGAAATACCTGATCCCGTATATCGATAACAGCAATTTCAGCTCCTGCCCGATAAAAACTCCTGACCAATGCAAGACCAAGCCCCTGAGCCCCGCCTGTAACTAAAACCTTTTTCCCCTTTATCATAAACAATTTTGAGTTACTCCCATCTTCTGATTTTTTCATCTCGCTCCGTTACATGAATAACTGATATGGGCACTCCAGAGTTTCCTTTAAAGCACTTAAAAATGCTGCTGCAGGTGCCCCGTCTACAATTCGGTGGTCAAAGGTCAGGCTGAGCTTCATCGTAGATTTAATTTTAATTTCTTCGTTAATCACCACTGGCTTTGGACGAATCCTGCCAACCCCTAATATAGCAGCTTCAGGAGGATTGATAATGGGCGTAAATTCATCAATCTCGTACTTCCCTAAATTGCTGATTGTTAACGTCCCTTCTCTCATCTGTTCATACTTTAAATTCCCTTCTCTGGCAAGTCTGATCAGCTGATTACATGTTTCTGTGATCGATACTAAGCCGAGTTTTTGTGCATTTTTAACAACCGGGACAACCAGTCCTGCTGGTGTATCCACTGCAAAACCGATGTTAACGGAAGAATGACAGACAATTTCATCGTTTTGCAACGATGCATTTAATGTAGGGTATCTTCTTATGGTATGCGCGACAATCTTAATCAGGATGTCATTATAAGAAAGCCGAAAGCCATTAGTTTTTTCAATAATTGGAAGCAGGTTTTTGCGTAATTCCACACAGTTTGTCATATCCACTTCACTCATTAATGTGACCTGCGGTATCTGCATGCTCTGGGTCATCCGATCGGCTACAACTTTTCGGATGCCGGTTAATTTCATCCTTTGATCATCCACGACTTCTGCAGAAATGGGTATTGGCTTATTTCCTGATTGATCGGGACCGGGACTACTCACCAAATGGGGCTCTTTAAGGTGAACTGTATCACTTAATGGTGATGTTTTCTTATTGTTCGCAAGATAATTTTCAACATCACTCTTTTTAATCATCCCCATTCGTCCGGTTCCCGGTACATTTTCCAGGTTAATTTGATAGATTCGTGCCAGTTTTCTGGCGGCAGGTGTTCTTCTGATTTTATCCTTAAAGAACAGATTGCCCTCAATCGTTGTTTCTTCGGTGATATGATCCTCACATTTTTCTATAATCTTCTCGTCTTCTTGCCCGATGTAAGCTATAACTTCCTGAACCGTTACTTCTGAACCCTCGTCATATAACGTTTTCAGTAAAACACCGGAAGCCTCTGCTTCAATTTCCAGAGTAATCTTATCGGTCTGAATTTCGGCAATTGGGTCGCCACTTTCAACATAATCTCCCACAGGAGCCAGCCATTTGACGATTGTTCCCTTTTCCATAGTTGCACCTAATTTAGGCATGACCACTTTTGATACCACTATAGTCATCTCCTTATTCCATCACTATTTTCCGGCATTCCTGTAACATGTCCTGAACCTGAGGAACAGCCTTTTGCTCCAGACCGGGATTATAGGGAATAGGCGTTTCCACTCCTCCCAGACGCTTTATTGGAGCATCCAGGTAATCAAAGGCATCACTCTCAGCAATCATACTGGCTATTTCCGCGCCATAACCACCACGTTTTACTGCTTCATGGACCACCAGAACCCTGCCTGTTTTTTTCACCGAGTTGATGATGACCTCCTGATCAAGCGGTACCAATGTCCGGGGATCTATTATTTCAGCAAGGATTCCATCCTTTTCCAGTTCCTCAGCTGCTTCCATGGCTTTTTTAACCATGATCCCTGTTGCGACGATGGTAACATCAGAACCCGTTCGTTTTACATGTGCTTTCCCCAAAGGGATCTCATATTCTTCCCTGGGGACTTCCCCTGTTTCATTGTATAGCAGCTTGTGTTCGTAAAATAAAACAGGATTATCGTCATTGATGGCTGCGATCATCAATCCTTTGGCATCATAAGCATTGGAAGGCTGAACAACTTTCAAACCGGGAATATGCGTCATCCACGCTTCCAGACTTTGTGAATGCTGGGCTGCAAATCCGGCACCGGAACCGCCGGGAAGTCTGACGACCATTGGAACCTTTGCTTTTCCGCCAAACATATAGCGCATTTTCGCTGCCTGATTTACAAGGTTATCCGCAGCAATCATGACAAAATCTGAAAACTGAATTTCAAGTATGGGTCTCATTCCTGTCATTGCCGCTCCCGTTGCACAACCCGTGATCGCTGCCTCAGAAATTGGCGTAATTCGTACACGTTCCGCGCCAAACTCCTCGATCATTCCATTCGTTAATCCAAAAGCACCTCCGTACACGCCAATATCTTCGCCCATGATAAATACATCCGGATTATGCCGCATAATCTGACTCATTGCCTCTCTGATCGCTTCTGAATACGTGATCGTTCTCAAAGCATCCATCTCCCTTCTTTCAGGCAAATACATCTTCAGTGAGAGCATTCAGATCAGGATGATGACTCTGTTCTGCAAACGTAACAGCTTCTACCATCAATTGGTTAACCTCATCATTCAGCTGCCCAAACTCATCTTCACTCATCGTTTTGTTTCTAGTTAACTGATTTTTAAAAAGGACGATGGGATCGCGATCCATCTTCCATTCCTTTTCCTCAGCTCTGGTGCGGTATTTTCTGGCATCACTGCGAGAATGCCCCTCCCATCTATAAGTTTGAGCTTCTATTAAAGTCGGACCTCCACCGCTTCTTGCTCTGGCTACTGCTGCCTCCGTTGTTTTTACAACTTCGATCAGATCATTCCCATTAATGGTTATTCCAGGTATCCCATAGGCTGTACCACGCTCCGAAATGTGCTTAATATTCACCATTTCCTTAACAGAACCCGACATGGCATATAAATTATTCTCACAAAAAAATATGACAGGGAGCTTCCAGATTGATGCAAGATTTAACGATTCATGAAACGCCCCTTCATTTGACGCACCATCACCGAAAAAGCACAATACGACATAACCGAGTTTTTTCATTTTTGAGGTAAGCGCTGCACCGGTTCCGAGCGGTAAACCAGCCGCAACAATACCATTTGCACCAAGATTTCCTATTTCCAGGTCGGCAATGTGCATGGAGCCCCCCTTGCCCTTGCAATAACCCGTCTCTTTAGCCAATAATTCAGCCATCATCCGCTTCACATCCGCACCCTTGGCAATGCAATGTCCGTGTCCCCGGTGAGTACTTGTAATCTTATCTTCTATAGTCAAGGCTGCACAGGCACCTGTTGCCGTTGCTTCCTGACCGATACACAAATGCATGGTTCCGTGAATTTTCCCCTGCTGATACAGTTTTTTCAGAGTTTCTTCAAATCTTCTGATCAGAAGCATGTTTCGTAACATGGCTTTCAGTTTTTGTGGAGTTAACTCAGTCATTTCAGTTCCTCCTGAATATTTATGTGTTTATTTTTCCAAAATGGAGCATTTAGGGCCAAGAGATGCAGTTAAACATTTGCAGCGCTTTTTTGATGTTTGATTGGGTGTACAAAAATCGCTACCGCTAAAGCTCCTGACAAACAGATACCAGACCCCAGATAAAAAGCGGTGTTAAATGATCCCGTCATTTCAACGATGTATCCGGTAGCAATGGGTGAAATGATACCTGCTACGGCTGATACAGACTGTACAAAACCGGAGACGGCACCTAATTTCGTTTTTGGAACAATCGCGATAACAAGAGATTGATATTGCCAGCTGGCCAGAAGAAATCCCATTGCAATGGTCGTTAGTGTTAGTGCCAGCGCGGTTGATGCGACCCATGCGGACATTGCAAATGATAGAGCTGTAAAAAACTGACATACAACGACCATGCGTTTCCTGCTTGTTACCAGATTTCTATTTTTTACAAATTGATCGGCAAGAAAACCTCCCAAAATTAAGCCAACAGATGCACCTGCCCATGGAAGTGTCGAGAACAAACCCATTTGCTGCATGGTCATCCCTCTTTGATCGATTAGATAATTCGGGTACCAGGAAATAATGAGAAACAACACAAAGGAATAGGCAAAATAACAAAAACTGATGCTTAATACATAGGGCTTCTTTATATAGGACCAGGCAGATTGCTTTTCTCCGTTCGAATGACTTGTGTGAGGATCTTCGCTGTACTGCCTGTCTTGCTCTTGCTGGATATACGTCAACTCTTTAAGGTTGACTCCCTTATGTTCCTGAGGCGTCTCTTTTGAATAGAGAAACCACGAAATAGCCCAAAGTACGCCCAGCAGTCCAAGTACAATAAAGCTTATTCGCCAACCAAATAGAACAGTCAGCCAGGCGACGATTGGAGTAGCAATGATAGGTCCGATCGTTGTCCCTACTTGTGATAAAGACAAAGCCTTCGCAGATTCTGATTTTGGAAACCAATTTGAGACCAGCTTTGTCGCGGTAGGAACCTGTGGGCCTTCACCAGCACCAAAAAACAGGCGGATGATAAAGAGTGACAGGAAATTCCAGGACATCGCAGTCAGTCCGACAAACGTTGACCAAATAAACATCGTAATCCCATAAGTATTACGAGCCCCTAACCGATCATTAACCAATCCGCCTATTAAACCAAAAAGTGAATAGGTCCAGAAAAAAGCACTTAAAATATAACCCCACTCCACAGGTGAAAAATTGAGTTCCTCAATAATTGCCGGGGATGCAACAGATATAGCAATTCGATCCCCATAATTAATCAAACAGGCGACAAAAGAAAAAGCGATGATCGTATAACGGACGTTGGTGGATCGATCATTCATTGAATCCACTCCTCTGTTTATTGGATAGACTGGCTTTATTGATTCTTTTATCTCCCAAGAAAGCCACCGTCGACTGGAATAACAGCGCCGCTGATGAAATCCGACTTTTCGGATGAAAGAAACTGAACAATTCCTGATAATTCATTTGGCTGACCAAATCGTCCCATTGGTATACGGGAAACCAGAGATTGATAGCGCTTTTCATCATCGAGAATGTGCCGGTTCAACTCCGTTTCAAAATATCCCGGAGCAATCGCATTAATGCTGATCCCTTCCTTAGCCCATTCATTCGACAGGGATTTTGTCAGCTGAGCAACGGCACCTTTACTTGCCGAATAGGCAGAAGCGAGATAACCTCCGAAAAAGCTGAGCACCGAGGCAATGTTAATGATTTTTCCCTTTCCCTTCTTCTTCATTTCCAGTGCTGCCAGAGTGCACAAACGGAACATGGCCGTTACATTTACATCCATGATTTTGCGGAAACTCTCCGCAGACAGTTCCGTTGCAGGCATTGGCTTGTGCGTTCCCGCGTTATTTACCAGAATATCTACTTCACCGTTTAAAGCTTCCAATGCGCTTACAAATACCCCTGGAATCGAATCGTGGTCGGATAAGTCAGCCTGCAGGCCGTCCACTTCATATCCTTTTCTTCTTAATTTCTTTACGACCAGAGGCAAATCAGTTGAGATGTCCAGGAGGCATACCTTCACGCCATATTCGCAAAGACCTTCAGCCATGGCCAGACCCAGTCCTCGTGCAGCACCAGTCACTATGGCTCTTTTCCCTTTTAAATCCTTCATTTGATCGCCTCCATAGATATATGCGTTTACATTTTTTGTTTCATTTTCACTTTGTTTTCTCCATCAGTTCAATAATATAGCCATCCGGATCCAACATATAGATTGCTTTTGCTCCTTTGTTTGCCCCTGACGTTATATCAGCAATCTGATTGGATTGAAATTTAACCCCTTTTTCCTTCAGTTCTTGATAAAGTTCTGCTAAATGGTCAACCTGCAGGCAAAGATGTCCCGTTCCATAGTCACAGGATCTGGATCTTCCTGACTGCACATCCATACCAGCATATTCCAGCAATTCAATGACAGAACCATCGGGGATCTGAATAAAAGCGATCTTCACTTCCTTCAAACCAGAAAGAGTGACAATATCAAAAATGTATGAAGCATTTACAACCTGAGTGGCTAAACAGGTCAATCCCAATGTGTCTACATAAAATCTTAGTGCATCCTCTAAACATTTGACCGTAATTCCGCTGTGAATATAGCCGATGATCTTACCCATCCGTTGATCTCACCTCCCATAATTTAATAAGCAATTATCGTGCCAGTTTTATCAGAAGCAGACTTTCGTGTAGATACCATTTTTTTCATCAGGCAAGTCGTGCAATTTTGCATACATGTTGTAACCATGCATAAGTATTTCTGCATGAGTCCCTTTTTTGAAGGCAGATTCATTCCTTCCGGGGAAAATATACTGTGGATTGAAGTCAGCAAAAAGTGAAACTTCAATAAGCAGGGGGGGTCGACGCACAGGACGTGCCAGTGCAGGTGTTGCGACAGGGCGTTGCGTCTTTAGCCTGTTTCATCCCCACTGGTTGTACGTTCAACCCATCAGGCTGCGCTGCGGGCAGTTATCCCCCACCTGGTCCTGTTCGTTTACCCTTATGACCCTGAGGGGGGTACTGCCCTGCAGGATAAGACACGAGGCAGAACAAGTTCAATAATTTCACTCAGGTGATTGAAGCATGGTAATATCTGTGTAAGCGTTTTTCGACATTCGTCTGAATGGAAAAACACGATCAATGTTTGATCAAACGAATGGGATGACATTGAGCAATCGTGCTGCCGGCCTTCAAATAGCCAATGCATTCAATTTCAACTGCAAAGGACAGCCCTTCAGTCCCTCACTCCGCCACCTGTTTGAGTCACTTAGCTTATCTGGGGGCGAAGGATTGCCTGATGAATGAGGAGGTTCTTCAAACGATGGATTATTTTTTTCTTGAAAAACTGCAATCAATTGGTGTATTTACTTTTAACCACCAGCGAAAAGTATGCTTTTACAATCAACTGGCCCAGGACTATCAATCTCAATTCAATCAGATCATGGATTTAACATTTAGCGGCGCCACTTTTTACAGCATCTGTTCAAAACCGGCTGAAGTTCAGATCATTACTGATCAGAATGACTATTTTGCTTTTATCAAACCGGTCGATAAACTGGTCCGTCTCATTAGTGAAAAGGAAGAACTTCAAACGATACAGACTGAATTCAACCAATTAATTGATTCGTCGTTCGACGGTATCGTATTTAGCGATAATGAAGGAATTATTCTATATCAAAATCCTGCATATGAGAAAATAGCAGGTCTGTCAACCAAATTTTGTGTGGGAAAAAGCCTGAAGACGCTGCAAGATGAGGGAATCATCAATGTATCAGCATCGCTGCGCGCACTTGCAGAAAATCGGCCGGTCACCGTCAATCAGAAAATTAACACCGGAGCAAGCGTTTTAGTTACTGCAACACCCATTCACGATAAAAATGGATCGATATCAAAAGTTGTTAACAATGTTCGCGATTTAACCTACTTGCAATCTCTGGAAAAAGAAGTGAAGGATTTAGAGGCCGAGAAAAAGGTGGTGTATCAGGAATTAGAAGTACTAAAAAGTCAGACTGATACAGAATTATCGATTGTCGCTCACTCTGAGAAAATGCAGTTTGTCATTGAACGTGCTCTGCGCGTGGCCCAAATCGATTCCATTGTCCTCATACAAGGGGAATCAGGTGTTGGGAAAGAAAAGATCGTGGATTTAATTCACAAGAAGAGCAGGCGCTCAAATGGTTCTTTGATCAAGGTCAACTGCGGGGCAATTCCTGAGACGTTATTAGAATCTGAACTTTTCGGGTATGAATCAGGTTCATTCACCGGAGCTCATCACAAAGGCAAACCCGGCTTATTTGAGGCAGCCAACAAAGGAACCATCTTTCTTGATGAAATCGGTGAAATGTCCTTACCATTGCAAGTAAAACTGTTAAGGGTCCTCCAGGAATTTGAAATTGTTCGTGTCGGAGGTTCAAAACCGATCTCAATCGATGTCCGTGTGATTGCAGCCACCAACAAAGACCTGAATAAAATGAGCGAAGAAGGGATGTTCCGGAAAGATCTATACTACCGACTAAACATCATTCCCATCGTCATCCCACCCTTACGTGAACGTAAGGAAGATATTGTGCCATTGATTTATCATTTTTTAAAAAGTATCAATTACAAGTATGGATTTCAACGCTCTTTTTCCAAAGATGCCTTAGATAGGCTGCAAAAATATAAATGGCCGGGTAATGTACGGGAACTTCGGAACCTGGTCGAACGTATGGTTTTAATGAATCACAAATCCCAAATAGATGTTCTGGACATTCACAATGAAATGACGTTGAACCAGGATAGAAAATTCAGCAGTAAAACCAGCAGTGACTCCATGTTGGCAGATCCAAAACCATTAAAAAAAACAATGGCGGAGCTTGAATCTCATATCATCCAGGACACCATTAATAAAGCACCCAGTGTTCGAGCAGCAGCTTCAATCCTGCAAATTGATCCCTCTACATTGGTACGAAAGATGCAGAAATACCATATAAAAAAAGGTAAAAAAACTGATAAATCATCTATTCACTCATTCTGAAGGAAACTGCCTGATTCTCGGAATATATTTTTCAATTATTGACGTTCGAGTCGCAATTCGTCTGGCATTGGAAAAATAATATATATATGTATACCTTTTGCCGCCCTGGCGTAAGGGCGGCAAAAGCTGTTACGGCCTTCTCCATTCACTCATTCAAAAAGAGTAAATGCCTGGCCCTTTTTCGATGAAAATAATTCTGCATCTTCGCCTCATCATCCAAGTCAAGAATAACAAAATCTAATCGAATATCCTTAAGCTTCCTGAATGTCTCAAATTCGCTCTTTTTAATGATTCCTTTAATCATGTAATGCTCAATGCCATCAAAGTCTGGTTTCCCAAATTCAATTAACGCATGAATCATCCTTTGATTTGAACGATGCGTGAACCGATAACGCAGGGGTTTTCGAAGAAGGGATAATGAGCCATATTTATAGGTCACTTTCTTTTCCACAGCTAATTGACTGGATCTGGCCAATTCATCCTTCAGCTTGTCATACTCAGCTTTTACGGCTTTTAAATGATTTCGATTTTGGCTGATTCTTATCGCCGCATCGTTCAGAGTCAAATTCACTTCAGGTGTTGGCTCACTCTTTATCAGTTCCTGCCCCGCTCGATTAAAAGAGGGTTTCACATAATATTCCGGAGTTAAGTGGTACGGTTCAAATAAGTCCAGCAGTTTCTGGTCTTTATTCAAATTGCGACTGGTCAGTATCGTCAGCCTCTGGAGTAATCCAAGATTATACAGATACTCATTAAGTCCAGTGTAATCATATTGATAAATTTTTTTAGGAATGAACTTCGCCACTAGATGACTGCCAATCTCGTACCTTCTTGATTCACCACTGCTGAGGCAATAGCGCACACGATCTCGAAGTGCCTTCCCTTCCCTTTCAAGTTCTTTTAGCCGTTTATACGAACCGGATGCGACAAAGGCCTCCATTAATTGCTTTGCATCCCCTCTGTTTGAAGAGAGGGTTTTACTTTTTATATGAGAACAGGACATAACCCAGATGCCCCCTTTGAACGGACAGTGATCAGTTCTTAATGCCCGTTGATTCCAATTTCGATAATGACAGCTTATTTTGCAACGCGATGCGTGCATTTTGGCAGGCCATCTGTACAAGATTCTTTTTCGTGCCCCGTTTGGGATGGATCAAACGGATGCCCAGAAATTCCTGGATCGTTTTATCATCATCCAATTCCGGCATTAAGATTTCTTTTGGCCTGATATGGCGATTGCCTAAATAAAATTGTCCCAGATAAGTACGAATACCCGTTTCCGGCTCAGCATACACGGGAAAGAATGAAGCTGCGCGCTGTATTAATTTTCCGCAGCGAATATGGAAAACCTGCACGCATAGCCAGCTTTTCTGAAAAGCGAAACCGAACACATCGCGATCGACGAAATCCAGGTTATTGATGCTCTGCCTGTCCATCGTCGCTTCAATACAAGAGATCAAATCATGGAGATCCCGGGCCTTCTCAAAGTCTAAACGATCCGAGGCCTCCCGCATCTCTTCTTTTAATTTTCGCGCAACCGCTCTGAACCCGCCATGGAAAAAATGAACGATTTTACGCGTTACCTGGCGATATTCTTCTTCGCTTACTTCTCTGGCACAACACCCAATGCATCGGCCAATCTGGTAATAGAGACAGGGGCGCCGCGCGGTAAGCGGGCACCGTCTTAGTGGATAGAGACGGTCCAGCAATGCTTTTGTTTCATTAGCGGCACTTACATTGGGAAAGGGGCCGAAATATTTTCCCTTATCTTTGCTTACCTGTCTAGTAATGATGAGCCTGGGATTGCGCTCATCCGTTATTTTTATATAAGGATAGCTTTTATCATCTTTCAGCAAAATGTTGTATTTAGGATGATAGTTTTTAATTAAATTATTTTCAAGAATGAGTGCGTCAACATTAGATGCAGTCACGATAAACGTAAAATCAGCAATTTGACTCACTAATTTCTCCGTCTTTGGATTATGTTTGCCGATGAAGTAAGAGTGTACGCGTCTCTTTAAGATCTTTGCTTTTCCAACATAAATGACCGTACCACGATAATCCTTCATCAGATAACAACCGGGCTGTTTCGGAAGCAAGGATAGTTTATCTCGAATCACCTGATTCATCTATTTCACCTCCGCATTTCATCATCTGTCGGTTGAATCAGCACGTATAAGCGGTTCGATCAGGATTTACGATAGAATCCGGTTAATCAATTTCTTCAAATCCGGTAAGACGCTGTCCTCAAACCAGGGATTTCTTTTTATCCAAATAGTGTTTCGCGGTGACGGATGAACCAATGGAAAATAGTCAGGTAAATAACGGCGATAATCTTTAACAATTTCAGTTAATGTCATTTTTGAATGCGTCTTCAGGTAGTACTTTTGTGCGTAGGAGCCGACTAATAAAGTTAACTCGATGTCCGGCATCGCCCTGATGATTGGATCATGCCACTTTGCCGCGAATCCCTTCCTCGGCGGCAAATCGCTACTCTTCCCTTTGCCGGGAAAATAAAAATCCATCGGAAGCACGGCAATTTTCCCCGAATGATAGAAAGTATCGTCTGATACACCCATCCATTCCCGTAACCGCACGCCGCTTCGATCATTCCATATTATCTTTGTATTCTGCGCGATCTCACCCGGAGCCTGCCCGATGATTAACAGCTTTGCTGTTGGGGCGGCATAGTAGAGCGGATCGATGTTTCTATTTGTGAAACGAATATTTTCAGGATCTGCTTTTATTTGATTAAAAAGATCTTTTAACACGTCCATCTTCGTTACCTCCTGAATCTGGTTCATTGGCAAAAATAAAAGAGCCGGTCAGTGATCCATCCTGCACCCTGTGCGCATCAGCACGGCGAATGTTTCGGGCGCAGCCCCGGAACGGATCCTGATCAGAATACCAAAACGAGCCATGGCGCCGCATACAGGACCATGAATAATATCCCGTATCCCACACCCCAGCGGTGAAGCAGTCCGGAAAAAAGTCCAATCAGCATAACGCCGCCGATATTCATCCAACCCGCATCCATATACGCAAGCAGGAGAACGAAAGCGAAAAACAGGCCGAGGATGGCTTCGTGGGGAATCCGTTTAAACACAAAGGCACAAATTGATTGCGCATATTTGATTGCCAGCGTATACGTGACCATGAGTGCAACGCCGGCGCCAATCACTGTCGCCCAGATGAAATCGGCCTGTGAAAGGATATGATGCATATTGCGGGTTGCAGTAAAGACTGGTGGCGCGTCAAACAGCGCATGAGCAGGACCTATGGCAACCGGAGAAAGGGGGATGCCTAACGCGATCAGCGGGATCAGCGTCCCGGAAAGATAGGTCGCGTTTGCCAGTGCATTCATCGTTGTAATTGCAAGTACCGACCGTTCAACCGAATCCTGCGTTCGTTTTGAAAAGAGTTCGCCAAGAAGTGTCGTCATCCCGACCGGGCTGAGAATAAAAGTAAAACAGCTGACCAATGACGCTCCGGCGCTTGTGACCCATTCCTGCTTTTTCAACGCGTGAAACGGATTGAGCGATTTCCATTCGAAGGGCACTTTCTGAAGGGTAATCCTGCGCGGCTGATCACACTTCATCTGTTCTCTTTTCTCTTTATTCAGCAGCTCAAACAGAGTCAGGATGATCGGTCCAATCGTAATGCCGAGAAAGAACGAAATGAACACTGTGGTTCCCTTTGGTACAATGCCGATGCCCCAATAGAGATAGCGCAGCCCTTCAATGAGCAGTGTGAAAGGGAGAATGGAGGCAAGTGCCAGTACCTTATTCTTACTCAGCAAGGCAAGTAAAACGGCGCCGGCAAAGAAGAGCGGGTTGGCGTACGCTTTAATGGCTTCGGCAAGCGGGATCAGACTTCTTGCAAGCAGCAGACTGACCGGAACACTGACCAGTACGCCGATCAGTGAACCCCGGCCATTTTGCGCAGCGACTGGTCGGCCATCCCCTTTCGTTTAAGTAACAGCGCATGACCAACGAGCGGACTTGCCATAACGCCGCCGGGAATTCCGACAACGACGGCAGGTACCGCATCCATCAAGTTATTGGCAATCACAGCTGAGATAAAAAAGCAGAGGACAACGACGGGTTGAACACCGGCGAGCACTAAGATCAGTGTGACGGGAACCAGAACGGCCGTTTCGTCCGTCCCCGGGATGATGCCAATAATTGTATATAAAAGTGCAGCTGCAACCGCTGCAACGATCATTTCGGCTAAAAGAACCAGATCCATCCATTATTTCTTCCTTTCCGTCTCTTCAAAAATGCGTTTCGGTTTAATGAAAAGTGAGCAAATCATAAACCCGATCACCGCTCCGATTAAGCCAAATAAGAGCGGCATCGGCGCATGGTCCGGTGCGGCAAAATAACCGCCTAATGTTGTTATGCTGTTGATCGCAATCGCGAGCACAAGATCCCTGATCCGAACGACATCATCCCATATTTCAATCATTTCGGAATCGTGTTTTGAACGTGCAGTCATCGATAACGACTCTCCTTTCTGATTCAGCAGGCAGGAGCAGGCATGTGCAAGTCGGGCAGTCCCCTTTTCACACCTTTTTTCACCACGATCTTTATATCAGGCACTTAATCCTGTACGCTGATGATTTAACCCCGTATTTTAGACTGAGTTAACCGCTCATACTTATCCTTCAATACGGATACTTCACTCTCGTCACAGGAGACAAAATGTCCGGGAATGATTTGGCGCAGTCTCTTCTTCGCTGCCTCTCCTGTCTTCTGACGATCCGGCTGAAAGATCAATCTTTTTTTATGCTGCTCGCGAAGTGGATCCGCCTGCGGGATCGCCGAAATCAATGCCTTTGTATATGGGTGGAGCGGGCATTGATACAGGTCATCTGCCGGCGCGAGTTCGACGATCTTGCCCGCGTACATCACACCGATCCGATCACTTATATACTTGACCATGGAAAGATCATGAGCGATGAATAAAAGTGTGAGCCCGCGTTCTTTTTGTAACTTCTTTAATAAGTTGACAATTTGGGCCTGAATGGAAACATCCAGAGCAGAGATAGGTTCATCTGCAATGATCAGCTCCGGTTTAACGGCAAGTGCCCGGGCGATACCCACACGCTGCCGCTGACCACCGGAAAGTTCATACGGATAGCGCCTGGCAAATCCCGGTTCCAGACCAACCGTTGTAAGAAGTTCGGCGACCTGCTGTTCTAAATCTTCTTTGGATTTTGCAAGATTATTCAGGACTATTCCTTCCGCGACAATTTGACCAATGATTAAATGCGGGTCTAACGAAGAGTAGGGATCCTGGAAAATCATCTGCACCTTTTGATGGAACGCACGTTTCATTTGTTTGCCATGATGATTGCCAATCGACTGATCTTCCAGCCGTATGGCGCCGCCCGACGCTTTATAGATGCCCATGATGGTTCGTCCCAGAGTCGATTTGCCGCATCCCGATTCACCGACCAGGCCAAAAGTCTCTCCCTGATACAGTTTGAGTGAAAGATCATCAACGGCGTTCAACGGGCTTCTCCCATTTAAAAAGGTTTTCTTCAAATGACTGACCTCAAGCATGACTTTGCCTGAGTGCTTTATATTTTCAGCTTCCTTGTGTTCGAATCGTCGCTTACTCCCGGCCTGCTGCCTGCGCATGCGAATCTCCTCCGGCACATCTACGGATGGCGCTTCGGGGTGCAGTAACCAGGTTGCAGCAAAGTGAGTATCGGAAACCCGGAACATTGGTGGTTGCTTAACCTGATCGATTTTCATGGCATATTTATTTCTCGGTGCAAACGCATCACCTTGAATGGGCTGCTGCAGATTCGGCGGAGAGCCTGGTATGGTGTATAACACATCACCGGTTGTTTCCAGACTGGGTGTTGCACTGAGCAGCCCCCACGAATAGGGATGCCTGGAATGATAGAAAATATCCGCTGATGTGCCGATCTCAACGATCTTTCCCGCATACATGACGGCTACCCGGTCCGCCACATTCGCAATCACACCGAGATCATGCGAGATAAAAATAATGGACATGCCGTTCTCTTTTTGAATATCCTTCAGCAGTTCGATAATCTGTGCCTGAACAGTGACATCAAGCGCTGTTGTTGGTTCATCAGCAAGCAAAATATCGGGTTTGCAGGCCAATGCAATCGCGATCATCGCTCGCTGCCGCATGCCACCGGAAAATTGATGCGGATACTGTTTCATTCGCAGATCGGCATCCTTGATTCCGACCCGTTGTAGCAGCTGCAAAGCCCTTTCTTTCGCTTCAGTGCCCGAATGATTTTGATGCGCCTTCACAGCCTCCATAATTTGATTGCCGACTTTCATCGTCGGATTCAATGAAGTCATGGGATCCTGGAAAATCATCGAAATTCCTCGTCCGCGAACACTTTGCAGGACATGCTCTTTCGCCCTGGCCAGGTCTAATCCCTTGTACCGTATACGCCCCTTCTTAATTCGTGTATTATTTTTGGGAAGCAAGCCGATAATTGCCTTTGCCAGGGTTGATTTCCCAGAGCCGGATTCACCGACGAGGCCGAGTATCTCGCCTTTTCTAAGTGACAAATTCACTCCGCGAATCGCCCGGATTTCGCCGCCATACGTGTCAAAAGAAAGATGCAAATCTTCAATTTCGAGTAAAGCTTTTCCCTCCATGATTTTCCCTCTTTTCTATATTTCACTTATTTCTATATCGTCGATCACTGTGTTTTCAATATAAATCGGTTGATCATCATGAACTGCTCCTCAGTGGCATTGTGACTTTCATCACATGTATACTTAAAATTATAGTGATAATGGTTCTCATTTTCAATCAATATCCTCCACCGAGCGCGTATTATCCATGACAGTTTTGTGACTATTCAGGTGGCTGATAAACAATTAATTTTCAAATACAAACCCTGAGCAAAATGAAAAGGATACCACTAAACTATTTTTCTCTTCTTTGCTGACCCGCCCTTGCAATTGATAATGGTTATCACTAAAATAGCAAGTGATCCAGGAAAAAATCTGGCTGCACTGCCCTTGCACTGCAGCTATTAATCTATACAGGTGGAGAAAAGATGGCTATACGCGAACGGATGGCAAGGGGCGAACCCGTATCATCGGTGGTCGAAGAAATCAGGACGACCTCGCATTGAGGCATAGGGAACGCCTGCATCTGCTTCCCTCCCCATTGCCCGGACAGTGGCAAGAAGCGCTGAACGATGCAACGCTGAAGCAGGATATGGCACTGCCCTCTCCCCTTGCGACATATCCATCGTCTCTCTGATTACTTTTTTGCTGCCGCACACGTCGCCAGCTTTCGGCTCCATCGTTCGAAGTGCGCGCGTCTTTCGGGGAATAAAAAGCTAAGAAATATGTGCAGCGTTAATCCATCTCATAAAGGCTGGTGTTATCCATGCGTCGCATAGCTGATCTCTTTAATGCAGACGGCATTGATTTGAAGCGAACCTTAGTCGATGTCACGCATTGCCGCAATTGCGGCAGAGCGTTGAATGTTTATAAAATGCGCATGGTCGGCGGGCCACGAAAAGGTTCATGGACGACGATCACCGAGCATTGTGACTGCTCGTTGTCTCAGCAGGCGGTACAGGAGGCCGACAGAATCAAGCGTGAACGATTTTCCGAACTGTCGACGATCAACGATGCCTTAAAACAAGCAACGTTAAAAAATTTTTCTGTCCAGAATGCGTCACAGATCCATGCGGTCGAACAGGCTATTGCATTTGTTAAAAAGATAGGAGAAAATAAGCCGGCGAGAATGATTTATTACGGCAAACCCGGCCTGGGCAAATCGCATTTGGCCGTAGGAATCAGTAAACTGCTTGACCAAAAGTATCATAAAACGTGCTTATTTATTGATGTCCCGGCTCTAAAGCTCATCTTTAAATCAACCTGGGCGAAAGAAAGTACGCTCACAGAGCGCGAACTCATGACATTCATCGCAGATGCCGATCTGCTCATTCTGGATGATGTTGGTGCAGAAGGGATTACGCCATGGACGAAAGAGCTCCTGTTCGCCATACTCAATGCGCGATTATCGAAGAGTCTGCTGGTAACGACAAATCGATCAATCTCAGAACTCTATCTCGATTACGGTCCTAAAATTATCGACCGTTTTCTGGAGAATATGTCCAAAGCGGATCTTGTCCACTTAGACGGTGACTACAGCTATCGCCTGGCTCGCTTTATCGAGGATGATAAACTATAAAGCCTGGCGGACCGGAGCATAGGAAACGGCTTTCCCGGAAATAAAACCGGGAAAGCCGTTTTTGTCGATAGCTAATGATCAGGAATTCGCCTGGCTCGCCCTTTCATGCCGGCGGATCCAAATGATCGCAAAAATAAAGTAGGCAATCGTCAGGTCAAAACTGATGTTTCTGAAAGCTGTAAAGTCGACGGATCCAACGAAGACGCCAATCGACAGTACCATGATCGCAGCCAGGTCGACAATAGCCAATATACCAACAATCCCCGTAATCCATCCGGCAGGGGACGCCGTGACTTTCTTATTACGTATTTCCTGTTCTTTAAGCGCCTTTTTATCCTGTTCGTGGATGACCCTTTTTGTGATCTCCTCATCCAGTGCCTGTTCTTCGGGATATTTTTCCCTTGCTCCTCCGATTGCTGCCAGACCGATATAAAGGAACAGAGCCACAATCCAGGAAGCAGCCGGAAGAAAGAAGAGATGAAGAACATTAAAGTAATTCATGGCGAGGGACAGGGCAATGGCCAGCATCCATGAGGCAAATGCCGGTACATTCAGTCTGGAGCCCTTATAAAAGGACCAGAAACGGGTCATACCGATTCGCTGAAAAATCCAGTGCTCGGCAACGACAATGGCGCCGATTGGAGCAACGATAATACCCAGATAGGTGGTGAAGTCGAGCAGTTTCGTAAAGACAAACGGAAAACAGGCGACAACCGTCATCATCAGGCCCGTGCAGAAAGTCACTTTTCGCGGTTTAAACTGAGTGAAAATCGTCTGAAAAGCGAGCCCCGCCCGATAAATATTCGGGTTTGATGTGGTCCAGCCGGCAATCAGCACGGCGATGATGCCAGTATAACCGAGTGTGTAAAAGGCCACTGCTCCGGAATCGATTTGTGTAATCGATTGTTGCAGTAACAAGGCGGAAGACGCCCCCATGATGCTGCAGCAGATCCAGGCCAGACAGTGCCCGAAGTACATGCCGACCGCTGACGCGAATCCATAGGAACTTTTTTTGGCGAACCGCAGCACGGCCATATCGCTGAGCGCACCATGCGCAATCATATTTGACAGCCACGCGTAGGCGATCACGTGATAGATACTCAGCCCCTGACTGTTTTCCGAGTCGATGACCCAGATATACTGATTGGCCAGGCTGAGAAAATCGGAGAACGAACCAATGTGGTCAAATCCCGGAACCAGAGTCACAATCTGTGCGACACCGATGATGGCTCCAACGATGAAAATCAATAGCAGCCACGGCGCGCAGACAGATGAAAACTGCGCCACCGATTTAAATCCGAAAGCCGCAATCGTCGAGACAATGAAACCAACACAGAGCACGAGCATAACAAAGCCGGCATTGGTCGGGTACCAGTGCGTCTGCGGTGGCAGACCGAACAGCACACGGATCGCCGACGCAGAGATGGTGACCATCGCTCCGGAAAAGAAAACAAATAAGATTCCATTTACAATATTATAGATTTTCTGCATCCAGGGACCGGCGATTTTTTTCAGATAAGCGTAAACCGTCAGCCGGGTGCTGGTAGCAATCGGTGCACAGATCAGCCCCCAGGTCAGGACTGCGAGCGCGTTCCCGATAATCAAGCCAAGAATGACATCGCCGATACTGACGCCCCATAAAACCAGGCTGGCGCCAACGACAAATTCCGTTCCGGAGACGTGCTCGCCCCCATACAACCCAAGAAAGTAAGACAGTTTCTGCGCTTTATACTTTGATACAGGTTTATCCTGCTCAGGTATGCTCTCCAGTATCTCTTCCTGTTCATTCCCCTTCTCCAATGATAAAGAATTGTAGATTGTGAGATTCCTCCTTATTTATTAGACACTCAGACAAAATGGCGAGTGTGATCCACAATTGAAGACCTTTTTGCCCTTCCCGCAAAGAGTACCCATTCAGGGTTCTTAACGGATCGGATCAACAGAGTATCGTGCAGAAAAAATGCTTATAACCCAAATCTTGTGAAATTGTTTTGGCTGGCGCTTGCTTCAGAAGAAAACCAGGAGGGATAAATCGAAATGGGCACGATCATACGGACTGATATGATCATGAAATATGAATGCTGCCAAAGAAATATTTTCAATCGCAGATTAACAAATGAAAAATTGTTTCATTTACACTATACAATAGTGAGGCACTGCTTTCAAATAATCGGGCCCGCTTGAGTCATGAACGGTGTTTACGGGGAAGAGGAAAAAAGCCGGCATCGGCTTATGTAGGGTTTGCTGAACCAATCCCGTTTTTCGGTAATTATAATATTCAAATATCCCGTAGCCTGAAAATGGTTGGAAAACCTGCGGAGCCTAAATGAAATCAGAATATGGCATGCAGGATATGCGCACCATCCAGCTCCTCAGCAACTATGATCCTGCACAGTTACAAGCCGCACGTGACTATATGAATAAAGCATATGGTGTACAATTCGTCTGCATTAATTCACTTGGCGGAGCTGAGCGAACACGGTGAGTGTTCATTGGGCATATTGCAGCTAATGTTACCTGGACTAATTCCTCAATTCGTTACTTTTGACCTCCCCTCCCCCATAGTTCTATAGACTGATTTTTGATGAGAATATGAGCTGAAGATACACATCTTTCACATAATGTTCTACAATTGTTTCATATCCGCAATCGCTTACATATCTGCAGACCTCATCTGAGGAGGATCTCACTTTGAAATACAAAAAAATATTAACGCCAATTATATGTATATCGTTACTACTGGGAGGTTGCTCGTTTATGAATCAGACAAACGATCCAAATTCGATCACCGGAGAAAATCGGAATGAACAAAATGAAAATGTCTTTGCCCGTGTCCAGGACTACACCGGTCAGGGTTATGCTCTTGAAGGTGGGGAAGAAACCGATAAAATAGCCGAAGCCCATCGAGATGAAGTCGTTCATGCAGTGGAAAAGTTTTTTAGAGAGAAATATAAAACCGAAGTGATCGTTCATAACCTGGTCGGGAATATTGACGGCGTTACGGTATTCGTTGAATCGGTGGGTGAGCCACATTTCTATACTTATGCGATTGTCCCGATTGATAAATCCCAGAAAAAAATAAATACTGACGCTGTTTGGTCTCAGGAAGGCAAGGTCGAGGATGCTATAAGAACCGGAATCTATAATATGGTATTCGATGACAAATTCAAAAATTTAGATGACTATTTAACAGATTTTACTTCAAACAATCTCGTGGTTGGTAAGAAAGAAGATGCGATTGCAAACGTCGGTGGCAACGGATTTAGTACACCATATTATTATATGTCCATTTCGAAAGATGCATTCAGCGAGGACATTCTGAGTAAATATCTTGAAAATCCTCAAATGACCAAAATCGAGTGGAAAGAAGAAATGAAGGATATAAAATTGCACCCTAAAGAAATTTACATTACTTTACAGTTGTTTATGAAAGAGCACAATGCTCAGCCTAATAAAGAAATTTTTAACAAGATATCATCTGATATAGAAAAATTGAAAAATATCCCCTCTGGAGCTTATAGCATTTATCTGCATGACAATAAAATCTATAGGAGTTCAGGGATTGGAAATAAAGAAAATTCGTTAAAAAGAGGAACTCCAAATAAGATAATAAAATAATTTAAAGGAGTTGAACCAGATGTCTGTAACAGCTAATATGATAAAAAGTACTGCGAATGATAAAGACTTGGTTGAATTAGCAGGATTTCATGCTTATAAAGTACATGATATGGATACTAGCATTTACGTAAATAAAACTAGATATTATATTGTTGATAATATACAAGATGAAACCGGTCTCAACGCCATGACTGTACAAAATATCAAATCTGGAGAATTTACCATCGTCTACCAGGGCACTCAAATGAAATCGGAATATGGCATGCAGGATATGCTCACCAATGTCCAGCTCCTGAGCAACTATGATCCCGCGCAATTACAAGCTGCACGTGACTATTTTGAAGATATGAACGAAAAATATGGGGTTCAATCCGTCTGCGGAAATTCGCTTGGCGGAGCCTTAGCGAATACGGTGGGTGTTCATTACCCTGAGGTGAAAGCTGTAACACTGAATCCTGCGATTTTACCCGAAGGACAGGTTAAAGCTGATCAGAATTATGCCAACGTAACCAACTATTTCAGCAAGTACGATGGACTGACACGTGGCGAAGAAGCACTCAATTTAAACGATCGATTCCCCGGAAACATTTATCGGATCAACAATGGGATTCCCCATTTCTCCCGGGCATTTGGCTCAAACCACACCGGGTATATCGGTGACAGCCCGGACAATCAGTCGATCAATGTGGGGATTGAAGGACAACCCGGCTATGGAAAGATCTATATTGCGGCGGACGATCATATTGTGACGAGTATCTGGAGCGGAGAGCCACTTTATCGAAGCGGTTCCTGGGAAAGGATCAGCATTAACCAGGAGAGCATAACCGCCTTGTCGGATGCATTGAAAAACGGAGTCATTGGCCGAATTGGGTATGTGGTTGAATACATCAATCATGCCACCGAAATTGTCATCGACGTCAAGGCTCGTATGCCTGCGCGGCTGAATGAGCTTCAACGCAAATTCGAAGATATTCTCGAAAACAGCTTCGGCAATACATCCTGGTTCAAAGGGATCACAACAGGCGGGTATGTGACAAAAGGAATCATCGACCACCTGATCCATTTGTTATCTCAGGCGGAAACATATTGCCTTTATATTGAAAAAACGGTTAAAAATCGTCCGGATAAACTGCTGGAATATATGACCATTAGAACCTTTCATGTCGGCGATCAACTGCGTGAGGCTCAAAAAATTTTACGGAATGTAAAAATGGAAATCGATGATTTAGTCAATTTTGCAGATAAATTTACCAGGGAGGTCATCCCTCGCCTTCTGGCGGATGAAGCAAGAGGGCTTGCCGATGCCGTTGTCGATGAGCTCTATAATCATTTCCAAATTGTCGGGCAGAACAAAGATCAGTTATTGGCGCAGCTCGTTAAATTCCAGAAGCAGGTCCAGGCCGTTGGTGATCAGTTTCAATCGGCAGATCAGTCTCTTGCTCAGGGAATCAATCAGGGTTCCCTGCAAAGCGGATCTGTCACGATCCCGACGGCTGATCATACTCAGCTGAAGTCATCCAGCGATTTACCTTATGGAGTGAATACCAAAGAACGGCATCTCAATGGATCAATGACCCGTTTATCCGCCTCGATTAACAGGGCAATCACTCCATTGTCCACTCTTCTTACCGGGCATTTATGGGCTTTAGAAACAATTACAGAGGCCACCTCTGCTACAGTTAAAGCGGCGAGTTATGGCGTCTGGTACTCCAGTCCGCCCGCCATCTTGATTGGATTATTTACCGACTGGGACGACAGGCTACGGTTGCAGGTCAAACAGGCATTAAAACCGCTCGACGAATTTGCCAATACAATTGAAGGGCTTCGGACCGGAATCAACCATTTAAAAGCTAATGTACCGGCGCTCATTCAGCAGTATAAACCCTTTATAGATCAGGCAATCTTTGATTCCAACAACTATTCTTATGTCGCCCTGTACAACACTGCTGCCTCCGATATTCTCGATGAAACCGCCCTGCTCTTCCAGGATATTGTTTATCAATTATCCGGTCAGGAAGCCAAATCGATAACCGCCCTCTGTGAGACATCGAGAAGCGTGCTGAAAAATATACAGCTCCTCCACGAGGATGTTTCTCGTGCTGCAATCCCATAAACCCGGGTAAAAGTAGTTAAACGATCACTCACAAGAAACATCTTCTGAACCATGAACACTCAGACAAAACAGCTTAAAAGTCGCATGTTTCAGATCCACATCTGCCACTGTAAGAACGAACCCTCTCGTTTTCAGGATTTTATTAACCTGTCCAAGTCGAAGAATTCCCAGCTTCCAAATAATTAAAGCCTTATCTACTTCCTTAGAGAACTTCTCCTTTTCTGTGTATCTGCATTTCGGGAATCCCGAGCAGCCCGGGAAGTGCTCACCACTGTGTTTCCCATGCCGTGCTACCCGTTGCACCATGGGCTTTCCGTGATATCTGTTCATCGTAAACTAAATTTAGTTAAAAGCACTTCAACTATTATTAGTATCTTGACAAAATATATTGATTAATCTATATTTAATGTAAATTATTCGTATTTAAATAGTAGGATTTAAGAGGACTCTATATGAAATTATCAACAAAAATTACCGTTAGTTTACTACTCGGTATCATTGCGGGAATTATTCTTAATTTATTTTTCCCAAGTATTATTCCTGGTCTGGACCAATATGTGTTATCGCCAGTGGGGAAAATCTTTTTAAGAGGTATTCAATTTATTGTTGTACCAATCGTCTTTACTTCACTAATAGTTGGTTTTACGAGTATTAAAAACTCGGAAAAAGTTGGAAGGCTTACTTGGAGATTATTATCATTGTATATTGTAACAAACTTAGTAGCTCTTGTAGTCGGAATGGCAACTGCCGCTATCTTAAAGCCTGGGAATTCCGTGAGCAATATTGGCGAATTAAGCACGCAAAAAGCGGCTCAAGGCCAAGGAATTCTGGATTGGCTGGTTTCAATCGTTCCAACAAATCCATTTGAGTCGTTTTCAACAGGTAATTTATTGCAAATTATCTTCACGGCGATTTTAATCATTGTAGGTATTCGCCTTGTTGGGGAAAAAGCCAATCCATTTGTATCCTTTGTTAAGAGCTTTCATGAGATTATTGGAAAAATTACATCTGTTGTCATGAAGTTTTCACCTATTGGGGTGTTTGCCTTAATTTCCTCTGTTATTGCAACCCAAGGATTGGAACTTGTCCAAAAACTAGTGATGTATATCGTTGGATTAATTCTAGCGGTTGTCATTATGATTTTTGTCTATTTCTTATTCTTAACCTTTATGAAAATTTCGCCTGTTCGTTTCTGGAAAAGCTTCCTGCCAGCTTTCGGTATCGCGTTTGGTACCTCAAGTTCTAACGCTGCTTTACCTGTTGCGATTGAAAACGCGCAGGGTCCCTTTAAGATGAAAAAAGAAATCGCAAGTTTTGCCATTTCATTAGGAACGGCCTTAAAACGTGATGGCGCCTGCATCATGCAAGGTTTTAACGCCTTATTTATAGCGCAGCTTTTCGATGTAGAGCTAACACCAACTCTCATTGTGAGCGTCATGATTAGTACGGTCATTGTTTCCTTTAGTACAGCAGGTGTTCCCGGTGCTGGAATCATTATGATGTCAACCGTATTAACTGCTGCAGGTTTACCATTAGAAGGCATCGCCATCGTTGCTGGTGTCGATCGTCTAACTGAAGGATTTAGAACGCTTTTAAATGTTCTTGGCAATACAGCTAATGCGGCTATGCTTGATAAGTGGGAAAATAAAGAAGTGGAATCAGCAAATTAGGATTATATTAAAACTTTTTCTCACCTTTTACCCCATTGATGGAATAGCTGGCGGTAATGTCTGCTTTTAATGAATGAGCAACAGAACAATATTTATCTTTTGATAGTTGAATCGCCCGGATAACTTTGTCTTCAGGTAATTCACCTTCTAATGCATAATGAATATGGATATTGGTAAATACCTTTGGTGGATTTTCTGCGCGATCTCCCTTTATATCCATGTGAAAAGAGGTAAGATTCAAACGCATTTTTTTCAAAATCATAATAATATCAATACCTGTACAACCCGCAACGGCGTTCATTACAAGCTCCATCGGTCTTGCACCTGAATTCTGCCCACCTATTTCCTCTGCTGCGTCCATTCTAATTTCATGACCAGAAGCCGTAGCCCCTGAAAAAGCCATATTTCCAGCCCACTTGACAGTTAATTCCATAAGATGATCAAGCTCCTTTCAATTACATATTTTAGCACTATACTTCAGTAGAAAAAATTTTTCTGGGAAGTGTGTGCCGTTGTCCCCTTGCCTCTCCCTCAGCGAAACACCAGCCCTTCTTATTATCCCCAATGCCATATTTTTTGTACGACTTTCATAGGAAATTGGACTCGACTTCGACAGTTTCTAGGTACACAAAAGTCCGAAAAAAGGCGACAGGTAGCCTGTTTTCGGACTTTTAATTTTTATATGTGTGTATCTAGGATTTAAGGTCGATTCGACATATCTTTCGAGGAACCTTTATCCCAAGAGTCTTAATGATTTCATGCTGTTTTGCGGTGATTTCCGTTCTTTGATAGAAGTCTCCTTTTTTCGAAGAAAATTTGCCCAGAACCATCTGATCCATGGTATGTTTCAGTTTTGGCCAGGTTTCACCGGTCTTCAGTTCCGCCAGCCGAATAAGAAGCAGAGCCAGCCAGTTCAGTAAAAGGTGCGTCTTAATCCGATCCTCGATCCGATGGTACATCGGTCGAAGACAGAGTGTAGACTTTAAGGTTCGGAATCCATTTTCTACAGCCATCAGGTTCTTGTATCCCAGCGCCACTTCTTCTGCGGACAGGGTGTCATCCGATGTTCGAATCAGGTATTTCCCGTCATAACGCGCCGCATCTCGAAGCGCCTGCCGATTAATTCTCAGCTGCCCGTCCTTCAGCTGGCGAAGATAACGACCATAAAGCTTATGTGACCGCAGGGCACAGGCCGCTTTGGTATGCTTCTTTTCAGGCAACTGATGTAAGTCTTCCAGAGCCATCTCCAAATCACGAACCAGTCGTTCCCGCTGTTTCTTATCTTTCTCTGCTTCTTTTGAGTTGTAGGCAAGGATAAAACGCTGCCGCTTTTCTCCGTCCCCGACGACAATCTCCTTAACCTCAAGATGGTTGCGAACCTTTTGATAACGTCCCTTGCGGGACATCGCTTCATCCACAATTTTCTTACCGGAACGCATGGGCTCACCAACAATATAATGCCCTCCGGCACGCTGCAGCGTCGTTAGATTGTCTTCCGTGGAAAAGCCACGGTCCATCACACTGATCACCCGTCCCAGCTTCCAGCCAACTAAATCCTTTTTGGCCTCTTCAACGACTGTTTTATCCGCCGTGTTACCTGGCCAGACCCAGCATCGGATGGGCAAGCCTTCCTTCGTAACGGCCATGCCGATGACCACCTGCAGCAGATCCGGGCGTTTGTCTTTGGAATAGCCCAGCTTTCGCAGATTTTCCTTTTCCGGAGCTTCCTGGGGCTCAACCTCAAAGTAGGACGAGGTTGTATCAAAATAGATCAGGTCGACTTCAAGATTCAGTAGATTCGCTGTCGAAAAATAAACCTGTTCCTCCAGCTGGCTGCGCATTTCCAGGAGTAAATCCATGGCACGGTAAAACTGATGGACATGTGCCTCATTGAGTCCGGGCAGTGCCACTTCATCCTGTATCCACTCCTCAAGCCCCAGCTTGCTTGTTGGATCCAGAGCTCGATTGGCTACCATAGCGAAGATGAGTCGTTCGACGTCGATATCATGTTTACGACCCGCCAATAATTCATGAATGATCTGGTCCATGCTCAGCATTTTCCAGAGCTGATCCAGTGTCCAGACTCCACCCAGCCTTTTGGATGCTTTGAAAGCAAAATCAGCCGCCTGACCAATCTCAGACTGAGCCCGCAGGGCTTCTTCAGGAGAGAGATACCTTGAAATGCTTTCCACCAGCCGACGGAGCGCGTCAACATCCAGTTGATCCTCGCGACCGAACGAATAAATCACCCTTGCTTTGGCATATTTGGCCTTGGAATCCCACTCATTTTGAGCCAGCTGCAGATAGGCTACTGTACGACCATCTTTATTTTTTCGAGAAACCCTTCGTAAATACATGCCTATATTATATTACAGGTGAGTTTCAATATCAAGCATAGTTATCCACAGATGTGTGCCTATGGATAACTTTTGGATGACCTATTATGCACATGTGGATAATTTAAAAAAATCCCTAGAACAAGGGATTCCTTTAATCGCTCACTTGAAAGATTGTGCCTACAACTGTCGAAGTCGAGTTGGAGAAACGTTCTTTTAAAGCCTTATCTGTTTCCTTAGAGAACTTCTTATGGGTTACATTCCCCGCCTTCCCGCACTCACTTTTGCCAGAACCTCTGAAAAATCATAATCAGATCCTGTACCGCCATACACAGATCAGTAAATGATTCCTTTGAGAAAGGCTCCTCTTTTGTGATGATTTCTTCTATACCGCCGGTATGCTCACGATAAGGAGCGGATGCGCTATGGGGAAAAAGTAAAATAAAATCAGTCAGCCTTCTCCTTTTCTGTGTATCTGCATTTCGGAAATCCCGAACAGCCCAGGAAGTGCTCGCCACGGTGTTTCCCGTGCCGTGCTACCCGTTGCACCATGGGCTTTCCACATCGTGGGCAGATTTTTTCACCTTCTGTGAGTGGTTCTTTCGGAGCGGACTCTGTAACGGGATTCAGCTGTCGGTCTTCTTTAATCTCGTCAGGGACGGTTCTTCTGGTATCTTTTTCCGGTTGCGTGTGATCCGGTGCGCTTTCTTCTGCAAGAGATCTGTCAGGGTCCAGAGATGGCGCAGTCTCCGTTGCTGTTTGTTTCACTGTACGCTTATTCTGAGAGAGAACGCTTTTCTTTGGACGGGGTCGATACTTTGCCTGAATGTTCTCGATATGGGTCTGTTTCGTTTCTTCGGAAGTTTGTGAATACGGAAAAAGTATCTGATAGATGGATTCCACGTCATTATGACTCAGGACTACTTCGGTGCCGGCAATCGTTCTCTTAACAAACGGCTTGACCTGGTGACGATTCATGACGGCTGCCTTCCCCTGATCCAGGGTAATCTTTTTCAGTTCGCAGCGGTCACTGAATAGAATAATAGAATGACAGACGATCTGCGCATAATCGGAAAGGCACTGCTTCAAATGACTGATATGCCCTTCGTTTTGCATAATCGGGTTATAGAAGTGATTTTTCACGCTTTTCCTGCCGGCAGCGAGTGACTGGGTCCAGGTTCGCCGGCTTTCCGTTCCGAAAATCCAGCCACAGTAATTTTTCGACTCAAAAACGTACAGCCCGCTTGAATGGATCAGCAGCACATCCAGTTCAGTCGTTGTTCCATCTTCTTTCGGCAGATAAACATTGAAAAGAAAGCGTCCTTCTTTTTCCAGTGACCGCAGATGTCTGTATATGAGGTATTCACCGTAACTGCCTGTTGAACGTATCATTCGCAAAAAAGGGCGATGGGTGATGCGATAGTATTCCGTTTTCCTGTATTTTGCATTGGAGTAAGCATAAAACAAAAACGCACAGGTAAGGGTACCCACGAACAGTACAATTAAAAATCCGTAGAGTTGAAGCATTTGACCGCCCCTTTCTTTTTACGGTTTCCGGTCGTTAGCGAATAATAGGGTTTAACGTTTCCAGTACGGCTTCTTTATCCATTCCAGGCTCGATTTCTTTCAAATATAATAGCTGAATGACTTTTTTGTCCATAGCCGAATAGTGCGTCACAGCCTGATTTTTTTCCTGCTGAAAGACACTGTCCTTATAGTCATATGTGTCATTTCCAAGGCCCAGAGCCTGAGTGATTTCTTCCAGTATCACTTCATTCCGTAAATCCTGACTCAGATCCCTGTCAATTAATAGATAAGCCTTATATATCATATTGTCAGAATCGAAATAGTTGAAATAGCCCCAGTTATTTCGATAGGTCGGACCTTGATATTTTGCCATGTCTTTGTCTTTTGGAAAATAAATACTCATATTTTCTTTGCGTTTATCGGACGGATCTAGCACGGAAATATCAAGACCCGTTAACTGGCTTAACGCTTTGGCTGTTTTTTTAATCATATCCCTGTCTTCTTTTGTTGTTTCCAGATAGGGTTTAATCACGATGGGTTCTGTCCATTTATTTATGAACTTATCATTTGGATTATATTCTGTTCCCAGAGCAATTTTCAAAAAGTAACGGACTTCTTCTTTTGAGAAGGCAGTTTCGAAGATATGAAAGGTTCTGATATCGATATTCTTTAAGCCATTGCTCTGATCCGAAGAGATGATTTTAAGCTGGTGCTCTCCTGGCTGTGTGATCGCTTTATTCAGTAGCCAGGGCCTGTTATCCAGATAAGCCTTGTAATCGATTCCGGGTTCTTCTTTTACATGAATAGCAGCCTGTTTTAAGTGAATAGATGAGGGCTCAATGTTCACCAGTGGATACCCGGGTTTCTCCGTGTCGATTGTTAAATGAAATGTTTTGTCCACCGTTTTTCCTGAAAAACTGATTTCCGCTTTGATCAGATGCTTGCCGTTCCGGTTAACGGCGGTCCCCTCTTTATACTTCTTTCCATCGATGTAGAGCTGATAGTGATACAGGCGCCGTTTATTTTCAAAGTGGATCTTTACCGGTTCGTTATATACCGCATGATATTTGTTTCCCTTAATAAAAATTTCAGGCTCAGGCGGATGGAAAAATACAAAAAACAACCCTGAACCGATAAGTACAGTTATCAAGATAGACAGACTAAATCGTTTCACCGTATTCCTCCCGTTTGTTATGTTCACTCACTGATAGTCCAATCAGGCGTACGACTGAATCGCCGACAGGCAGGTAAATAACCCATTTTCTATGTTATCGGCATTTTTTTCTGGCGTTTTTAACTATTCGTAAAAAAAATTTTCCATCACTGGATATGACAGATTCCATTTCTCCATGTGTTGCGCACCTTTTTAGAGACTTAATCTGTTCTGATTGGAGACGGATCGATATGCGAAGCTGTCTGGCCTCAGCATGTCGTATTCGGAACAGGCTGATTCTCTATCCATGGACGTCTTCTTATTCTATGGTGAAAAAAAGCGCCACCTGCGAATATAAGCAAATGGCACTAGTCATGATAGAGCATTATTTTCTGGGCAGATACCGAAACACCTCATCATCGTCAAAAAACTCGATCAGATGGCTAATCCAGTTGAAATAATCCAGATGCTTTCTGGATTCTTGCAGAAAGTCTTCTGCTGTCTTCTGATCAGCCTCGGAAAGCTCGCCTTTGTTCAGAAGCTCGGTTAATTCCTGATAGATCCGTTTTTCCTGTCTGCGGTTGTTACGGATCATTCGCCGCCAGGTCTCGGTAAATAATGAAATAAAAATCTGATAGTAATCTCGTTCAACGTCATAAAGGTCCTGACGTACACCTTTTGTGAACACTTTCTCAGCGATTCCGAGTTCCGCCAGCTCACGGACGACCTGACTCATACGGGTCTTGCTCATCCCCGTCGCCTCTGAAAGTTCAGACAGGGTCATTGGCCTCCGGTTCAGATAGATGATACCAAGGACACGACCAAGTGTCGAGGGAAGGCCGAACGTACTCATGTTCTCAGCAATCTGCTCGGCAAAAAGGATCTGTATCTGTTTCAGACGATTATCTTCCAAAATAAAATGCTCCCCCTCACATCCGACATTGTCATTTTTCTCCCCCTATTTTCTTAGAAAAATGGCTTAAGATCAAGTACAGAACCAAAATTTTTCAGCGAAAAACAAACGCACTGGACACTAGTTTTATACATTATATATAGTCCATGCAATTTATTTGCTGTATAAACTTTATATTACACACAATTTATTATATCATTAATAGAGAAGATAGAGCGACGATTCATGTGTGATCAGGGCGCAGAAACTCATCAGAACACACCATACCGCCGTACATCACCGCTTGACGGGCGTTCTGCTTCTTTTTTCAACGACCGAAAAGAAGCAGGATTCATCAGACAGGTGGTTCTCGAAAGGGATCGTATCAATCTATCAATTAATCGGAGGGTTATTATTGTTAAAACTTGAACATGTATCCAAGTTATATACAGGAGGAAAAGCAGCAGTCAGGGACTTTTCTCTGGACATCGATCAGGGGGAGTTTATCTGTATCATTGGGCCAAGCGGTTGTGGAAAGACAACCACACTGAAAATGATCAATCGGCTGATTGAACCCACTAAGGGGACTGTTTATCTGAACGGCGAGGACATTCTGAAAAAGAATCCCATTCAACTGAGACGGCAGATTGGATATGTGATTCAGCAGATCGGGCTGTTTCCACATATGACTATTGGTGAGAATATCGCGCTCGTGCCGAAACTTCTGAAGTGGCCGTCTGCCAAAAGGAGAAAGCGTGCTGAAGAATTGATTGATATGGCTCATCTCGGGACGGATTATCTGGATCGTTATCCAAGTGAACTCAGTGGGGGGCAGCAGCAGAGAATCGGTGTACTTCGGGCACTGGCAGCTGATCCGCCATTGATCCTGATGGACGAGCCGTTTGGTGCGCTCGATCCGATCACGCGTGACGACCTTCAGGATGAATTCAAGAAACTCCAGCAGAAAATGGGTAAGACCATTGTTTTTGTGACGCATGATATGGATGAGGCCATCAAGCTGGCGGATCGGATCGTCATTATGAGAGAGGGTGAAATCGTCCAGACTGGAACGCCGGATGACATTCTTCGAAATCCGGAAAATGACTTTGTTAAAAAGTTTATCGGAGAAGACCGCATGATTCAGACGCGTCCTTCTCTGGAACGGGTGGAACAAATCATGGACGAACATCCAGTGACGATCAGGCAGAACAGAACACTGTCCGAAGCGGTTACGCTGATGCGCCACCGACGCGTCGATACGCTGCTTGTGGTTGACGAGAAAAAGCGATTCATTGGGTATGTCGACATTGAAAACATTGACCAGTCCCGGGGTGAATCGAAGTATGTCGGCGAAGTGCTCCAGACAAATATTTTCACCGTACGTCAGGATACGCTCCTCCGTGATACCGTTCGCAGAATTTTAAAGCAGGGAGCGAAATACGTGCCCGTCGTTGATGAACAGGATCACCTGACAGGCATTGTGACGCGTGCCTCACTGGTGGATATCGTATATGACAATATTTGGGGTGCTGATGATCGGGTAGCCGCTGAAGATAAATAACGGGAGGCTGATTAATACGGACGCCTGGATTCAATTTTTACAAACTAATGGACTGGAACTGTTGAACAAAACATGGGAACATTTGTATATTTCTATGATCGCCGTTGTCATGGGCATCATCGTCGCGGTACCACTTGGAATCATTATGACACGTATGAAGCGGGGAGCCGGGATCATTCTCGGGGTAGTTAATGTTTTGCAAACGCTGCCCTCACTGGCGGTGCTGGCATTTTTCATTCCCATTCTCGGCATCGGCAAGCTGCCGGCGATCGTCGCCCTCTTTCTCTACTCTGTGTTACCGATTCTCAGGAATACCTTTCTCGGGATTAAGGGAGTAAACCGCGATCTGCTGGAGTCGGGGCGAGGCCTGGGCATGACGGGTTTTGAACGGGTACGGATGCTGGAGCTTCCGCTGTCGGCGCCAATTATCATGGCCGGCATCCGGACATCCTCAGTCTATCTGATTGGATGGGCAACGCTGGCTTCTTTTATCGGTGGAGGAGGCCTCGGGGATTACATCTTTATTGGTCTAAACCTGTATCGGCCAGACTACATCATTGCCGGTGCGATCCCGGTCACAATCATTGCCGTATTGGTGGACTATTTGTTTATGTTGATTGAAAAAAAGGTCACGCCGAAGGGCATCAGGATGACAGAGGGACTGCAGAAGGAGTGAGCGTTCTGAAGAAAAAAATTAAATATCTGGGATGGATTCCGTTACTGATGAGTCTTCTTCTGATTGGCGGCTGTTCGCTGCCAGGACTCGGTGCTTCGTCCGAAGAGCCCGTTCGCATCGGGGCACAGAGTTTCACGGAATCGGAAATTCTGGCGAATGTAATCAGTCAGTTGCTGGAACATAATACTGATCTGGATACCCGAATCGTTAAAAATCTCGGATCCAACTTCGTTTCGCAGAAAGCGCTGGAGAACAACGAGATCGATCTCGCGGCAACACGGTATACTGGAACCGATCTGACAAGCATTCTTAACCAGAAAGTGGAAAAAGATCCTGAGAAAGCGCTGAGGATCGTTCAGAAGGCATTTCATGAACAGTACGGCTATAAATTTTATGATTCTTATGGATTCGCCAACACTTATGCTTTTACCATGACAAAAGAAAACGCCGACAAAAATCATTACCAGAAGATATCGGATCTCCAGGCTGACGCCGATAAGCTGAAACTCGGTGTCGACAATGCCTGGCTCAAACGCGCCGGTGACGGATATCCGGCATTTAAAAAGACTTATGGATTCGCCTTTGGCAAAACGTATCCGATGCAGATTGGTCTGGTTTATGACGCGGTAAATCAAGGCCGGATGGATATTGTCCTTGCCTATTCTACTGATGGCAGAATCAAGGCCTATGATCTGAAGATGCTAAAGGATGACCGGCGATTTTTCCCGCCTTATGACTGTGCACCCCTTGTTAAGGAAAACACAATCAAAAAATATCCGGAGATTGACCGGGAACTGAAAAAGTTACAGGGGGTTATTTCAACAGAAAAGATGCAGGAACTGAATTATGAGGTGGATGGAGAGCTGAAGGAGCCCTCCACTGTGGCCAGGGAATTTCTTGAAGCACATGATTATTTTGAGTAAAGGGGGAAAAAAGAAATGAATGTAATCAGCCAATTGTGGACCTACTACGTTCAAAACGGAAGTTACGTCCTTGTTGAATTTTACCGACATTTTCTAATGTCCGCTTATGGCGTGCTTTTTGCTGCCATTGTAGCGATCCCATTAGGCATTTTCATTGCAAGGCATCGACAGCTGAGTAAATGGATATTTGCAGTCGCTAATGTCATTCAGACGATCCCGGCTCTTGCGATGCTGGCGGTGCTAATGCTCGTCATGGGGCTTGGAACGAACACGGTTGTTTTCTCTCTGTTTCTGTATTCGCTCCTTCCCATTCTGCGTAATACCTGTTCGGGCATCAGAAACATCAGTCCGGCCTACCTTGAGTCGGGCCGGGCAATGGGCATGACAAAATTCCAGATTTTCCGAATGGTGGAATGGCCACTTTCGCTGTCTGTTATTATGGGAGGACTGAGAACGGCGCTGGTCGTGACGATCGGCATCACCGCGATCGGAACTTTTGTCGGCGCCGGTGGACTCGGAGATATCATCGTCCGGGGAACAAATGCAACGAATGGAACGGCCATCATTCTGGCTGGCGCCATTCCAACCGCAGTCATGGCTGTACTTGCGGATCTGCTCCTCGGCTGGCTGGAGCATGCGCTTTCCCCCGTCAAAAAGGCGAAAAAGACGAAAGAAAGGCAGTCGCTGGCGGCCTGAGTCACTCGGTTACCTTTCTCTATCGCAGCCAGAGCCTCATCCTGAATCCAGGATGAGGCTTTCATCTTCATATGAAACAGGCAGCGACGTGAATCTTATGGGCCTATGCATCGTCCCGGCTGCGATACACAACACCTGATTAATAATCCTTCCCCTCCAGCCAGGAAAGTTGATATAATTTTAGAATAACAAGTCATTGTTTTGATTTTTAACATAGAATAACCTACAATGTTGATGTTCAGGATTTTACAGGAGGATTATTAAAAAGATGACACACTCTATGAGACTTAAATTCCCAACTTTGAATCCGTATCTTAATATGTTCAAAGACTCTGTCTGTGTGCAGAGTAAACGGGATCAGTCCGTCCTTTTTTAATAATCTTGACGTACCTGTTAAATACGGCAAAAAAAGAAGGGTGGATCATTCTGCCCTTCTTTTTCAGTTTCTGATATTGATAAAAACGTATCGTGACGTCTATTTCTTATGCTCATGAATCTAATCAGGTGCTCAGGAAGACCTTCCTCAGGATCAGAGGAGTAAACCGCGATCTGCTGGAGTTGGGGCGAGGCCTGAGCATGACGGGTCTTGAAGGGGTACGGATACTTGAGCTGCCGCCGCCCGCGCCGATTATCATGGCCGGTATCCGGACATCCTCAGTCTATCTGATTGGATGGGCAACGCTGGCCTCTTTTATCGGTGGTGGAGGCCTCGGGAATTATATCTTTATTGACCTGAACCTGTATCAGCCGGACTACATCATTGCCGTTGTGGTTGGCTATCTGTTTATGTTGATTGAAAAAAAGGTCACTCCGAAAGACATCAGGACGACAGAGGGACTGCAGAAGGAGTGAGCGTTCTGAAGAAAAAAATAAAATATCTGGGATGGATTCCGTTACTGATGAGTCTTCTTCTGATTGGCGGCTGTTCGCTGCCAGGACTCGGTGCTTCATCCGGAGATTCCGTTCGCATCGGGGCACAGAGTTTCACGGAATCGGAAATTCTGGCGAATGTAATCAGTCAGTTGCTGGAACATAATACTGATCTGGATACCCAAATCGTTAAAAATCTCGGGTCCAACTATGTGGGGCAGAAAGCCCTGGAGAACAACGAAATCGATATCGCGGCAGCACGGTATACCGGAACCGATCTGACAAGCATTCTTAATCAGAAAGTGGAAAAAGATCCTGAGAAGGCGCTGGGGATCGTTCAGAAAGCATATCACGAACGTTTCGGCTATAAATTTTATGACTCTTATGGATTCGCCAATACTTATGCCTTCACCATGACAAAGGAAAACGCCGACAAACATCATTACCAGAAGATATCGGATCTCCAGCCAGACGCCGATAAGCTGAAACTTGGTGTCGATAATATCTGGCTCAAACTCGCCGGTGACGGATATCCGGCATTTAAAAAGGCTTATGGATTCGCCTTTGGCAAAACATATCCGATGCAGATTGGTCTGGTTTACGACGCGGTAAAAAAAGGCCAGATGGATATCGTCCTTGCCTATTCTACTGATGGCAGAATCAAGGCTTATGATCTGAAGATGCTAAAGGATGACCGGCATTTTTTCCCGCCGTATGACTGTTCACCTGTTGTTAAGGAAAGCACGCTCAAAAAACATCCGGAGGTTGACCGGGAACTGAAAAAGTTGCAGGGGGTTATTTCAACGGAAAAGATGCAGGAGCTGAATTATGAGGTGGATGGAGAGCTGAAGGAACCTTCCACTGTAGCCAGAGAATTTCTTGAAGCACATGATTATTTTGAGTAAAGGGGGCTCTCCCGCGTTAAAAAATGCAAAGGAAAAACAGTCGCTGACCGCCTGAGACACCCGATTACATTTTTCTATGGCAACCAAAGCCTCATCCTGGTGGATCCAGGATGAGGCTTTCATCTTCATATGAAACAGGCAGCGACGTGAATCTTATGGGCTCTGTGCATCGTCCGGCTGCGATACGCAGCACCTGATTGATGACCAACCTTTTTTCTGTATGAGCGTAGCACCATCACCCTGCCGCAATTCTCATGCAAAAATCGCCTTCAGCACAGTTTAATTGCGCTGAAAGCGATTTTTATAACGCTCTTTATCCATTTCTATTTGATCTCACATTCAATAGCAAGCAACTGGAAATTTTAATACCGGCGGTGGGGGTCGAACCCACACTCCTTACGGAACACGATTTTGAGTCGTGCGCGTCTGCCTATTCCGCCACGCCGGCAAATAAAAATAAACATAAAAAAATGGAGGCGACACCGGAATCGAACCGGGGCTAAGGGTTTTGCAGACCCGTGCCTTACCGCTTGGCTATGCCGCCATCATAAATAAAATTGGAGCGGAAGACGGGATTCGAACCCGCGACCCCCACCATGGCAAGGTGATGTTCTACCACTGAACTACTTCCGCATTACTACTGGCCCAGCTGGATTCGAACCAGCGCATGACGGCACCAAAAACCGTTGCCTTACCGCTTGGCTATGGGCCAACAACAGGGCGGTTAGTGGGGATCGAACCCACGCGTGCCGGAACCACAATCCGGTGTGTTAAACCGCTTCACCATAACCGCCATAATAAGCAGGGGTAGTAGGAATCGAACCCACACTAGAGGTTTTGGAGACCTCTGTTCTGCCTTTAAACTATACCCCTATATGTAAGATGGAGGGAGAAGGATTCGAACCTTCGAACCCGTAGGGAGCGGATTTACAGTCCGCCGCGTTTAGCCACTTCGCTATCCCTCCATGAATATATATATAAATGGTGCCGGTCAGAGGACTTGAACCCCCAACCTACTGATTACAAGTCAGTTGCTCTACCAATTGAGCTAGACCGGCATACCGTAATGGTGGCTCGAGGCGGAATCGAACCACCGACACGAGGATTTTCAGTCCTCTGCTCTACCGACTGAGCTATCGAGCCGTAATATAAAGCAGTTTGTTTGATAAATCAAATTCTGAACAAACACACTGATATGAATAATAAAACGAACGGGTCCGAGCGGATTTGAACCGCCGATCTCCTGCGTGACAGGCAGGCATGTTAACCACTACACCACGGACCCATATGTATTGCGGGGCAGGATTTGAACCTGCGACCTTCGGGTTATGAGCCCGACGAGCTACCGAACTGCTCCACCCCGCGATAATTTGATAAAAATATCAGTAAATGGTGGAGGATATAGGGTTCGAACCTATGACCCTCTGCTTGTAAGGCAGACGCTCTCCCAGCTGAGCTAATCCTCCATAAAGAAAGAAAATGCTTTCTCTCTTAAAAACACCACTATATTTTATTATATGGTGAGTAAAAAATCAAGATAATATGGTGACCCGTGCGGGATTCGAACCCACGAACCCACCGTGAAAGGGTGGTGTCTTAACCACTTGACGAACGGGCCATAAATGGCGGAGAGCGAGGGATTCGAACCCTCGAGACGGCCTTAACCGTCTACACGATTTCCAATCGTGCTCCTTCAGCCTCTCGGACAGCTCTCCAAAAGGCTTCATGACAGAGCCCGTGTCTGCTCCGCCCGTTTTTCGGCTGATAGCCGGATACTCTGTTTATGAAGCACAGTATTCATTTCAATATCAAAGATATTGCCTGGCAGTGACCTACTCTCACAGGGGGGCAACCCCCCACTACCATCGGCACAGAAGAGCTTAACGACCGTGTTCGGGATGGGAACGGGTGTGACCTCTTCGCTATGACCGCCAGACTGAAAATCACCCGGGCCAGACGACCCCTCAAAACCGGTAACGAAAGATACAGCACGTCTTTTTTTTCTTTTGTCCACTGACTTTGGGTTAAGCCCTCGGCCGATTAGTATCTGTCCGCTTCACGCGTCACCGCGCTTCCACTCCAGACCTATCCACCTCATCATCTCTGAGGGGCCTTACCAGCTTAAAGCTGTGGGAAATCTCATCTTGGAGGGGGCTTCATGCTTAGATGCTTTCAGCACTTATCCCGTCCACACATAGCTACCCAGCGTCTGCTCCTGGCGGAACAACTGGTACACCAGCGGTGTGTCCATCCCGGTCCTCTCGTACTAAGGACAGCTCTCCTCAAATTTCCTGCGCCCGCGACGGATAGGGACCGAACTGTCTCACGACGTTCTGAACCCAGCTCGCGTACCGCTTTAATGGGCGAACAGCCCAACCCTTGGGACCTACTTCAGCCCCAGGATGCGATGAGCCGACATCGAGGTGCCAAACCTCCCCGTCGATGTGAACTCTTGGGGGAGATAAGCCTGTTATCCCCAGGGTAGCTTTTATCCGTTGAGCGATGGCCCTTCCATGCGGTGCCACCGGATCACTAAGCCCGACTTTCGTCCCTGCTCGACTTGTGGGTCTCGCAGTCAAGCTCCCTTGTGCCTTTACACTCTGCGAATGATTTCCAACCATTCTGAGGGAACCTTTGGGCGCCTCCGTTACCTTTTGGGAGGCGACCGCCCCAGTCAAACTGCCTGCCTGACACTGTCTCCGGACCGGATCACGGTCCCGGGTTAGAATGTCGGTATCGAAAGGGCAGTATCCCACCGGCGCCTCAGCCGAACCTGGCGGTCCGGCGTCAAAGGCTCCTGCCTATCCTGTACAATCGATACCCACATCCAATATCAGGCTGCAGTAAAGCTCCATGGGGTCTTTCCGTCCTGTCGCGGGTAACCTGCATCTTCACAGGTACTATAATTTCACCGGGTCTCTCGTTGAGACAGTATCCAAATCGTTACACCTTTCGTGCGGGTCGGAACTTACCCGACAAGGAATTTCGCTACCTTAGGACCGTTATAGTTACGGCCGCCGTTTACTGGGGCTTCGGTTCAAAGCTTCTCCCCGAAGGGATGACCTCTCCTCTTAACCTTCCAGCACCGGGCAGGTGTCAGCCCCTATACATCACCTTTCGGTTTAGCAGAAACCTGTGTTTTTGGTAAACAGTCGCTTGGATCTTTTCACTGCGGCTCAGAGGGCCCGAAGGCCCTTTGAGCACCCCTTCTCCCGAAGTTACGGGGTGATTTTGCCGAGTTCCTTAACGAGAGTTCTCCCGAGCGTCTCAGAATTCTCTTCTTGCCCACCTGTGTCGGTTTGGGTACGGGCGCTGGTTCACTCGCCAGAGGCTTTTCTAGGCAGTGTAGGTTGTGGCCCTTCGGTACTTAAATTTCCCTCCTCATCACCGTCCGGCCTCAGACAGCGGGATTTGCCTCGCTGCCGGCCTCGCGGCTTGAACGCACGCTTCCATCCGTGCGCTGACCTCGCCTTCCTGCGTCCCCCCTTCACTCAAACGTGTTCCAGCGGTACAGGAATATCCACCTGTTGTCCATCGCCTACGCCTTTCGGCCTCGGCTTAGGCCCCGACTGACCCTGGGCGGACGAACCTTCCCCAGGAACCCTCGGGCTTTCGACGGAGGAGATTCTCACTCCTCTTTTCGTTACTCATACCGGCATTCTCACTTCCAGACGCTCCAGCCTGCCTTCCGGCAGACCTTCACAGCCTCTGGAACGCTCCCCTACCATGACTCTGAAAGAGTCATCCGCGGCTTCGGTGCTGCGCTTAGCCCCGTTACATTTTCGGCGCGGCGCCACTCGACCAGTGAGCTATTACGCACTCTTTAAATGGTGGCTGCTTCTGAGCCAACATCCTGGTTGTCTGGGCAACGCCACATCCTTTCCCACTCAGCGCAAACTTAGGGACCTTAGCCGGCGGTCTGGGCTGTTTCCCTTTCGACGACGGATCTTATCACTCGCCGTCTGACTCCCGGAGCCTGAGCGTCTGGCATTCGGAGTTTGACTGAACTCGGTAATCCTGTGGGGACCCCTTATTCAATCAGTGCTCTACCTCCAGACCTCTTTCTCCGAGGCTAGCCCTAAAGCTATTTCGGGGAGAACCAGCTATCTCCGTGTTCGATTGGCATTTCACCCCTACCCACACCTCATCCCCGCATTTTTCAACATGCGTGGGTTCGGGCCTCCATCCAGTGTTACCTGGACTTCACCCTGGACATGGGTAGATCACACGGTTTCGGGTCGGCAACCCTGAACTCATTCGCCCTCTTCAGACTCGCTTTCGCTGCGGCTCCGCCTCTCCGGCTTAACCTTGCTCAGAATCGCCACTCGCCGGTCCATTCTACAAAAGGTACGCTGTCACCCCCGAAGGGGCTCCAACTACTTGCAGGCACACGGTTTCAGGATCTCTTTCACTCCCCTTCCGGGGTGCTTTTCACCTTTCCCTCACGGTACTGGTTCACTATCGGTCACTGGGAGTATTTAGCCTTGGGAGACGGTCCTCCCGGCTTCCGACGGGGTTTCTCGTGTCCCGCCGTACTCAGGATCCACTCCGGAGAGCGCGCCTCTTCGGCTACAGGGCGTTTGCCTTCTTCGGCCGGCCCTTCCAGGCCGTTCGCCTGAAACGCGCTTTTCTGACTCCATGCGGAGTGTCCTACAACCCCAGGGGGCAAGCCCCCTGGTTTGGGCTGTTTCCTTTTCGCTCGCCACTACTCGGGAAATCGCATTTGCTTTCTCTTCCTCCGGGTACTGAGATGTTTCAGTTCCCCGGGTCTGCCTTGACGCCCCTATGGATTCAGTGCGTCATCCTGTCCGTCAGGACAGGGGGTTTCCCCATTCGGAAATCTCCGGATCAAAGCCCACTTACAGCTCCCCGGAGCTTATCGGAGTTCGTTCCGTCCTTCATCAGCTCCCAGTGCCAAGGCATCCACCGTGTGCCCTTTAAAACTTAACCACCGACACAATCATTGATCATGTCCTGGACAAAATGGAATTCTTGACGTGTTTTCTGTATCTTTCGTTATCCAGTTTTCAAGGATCGTTATACCCTGGTCAGGTGATAGATAAAATACCTGATTGATATATGGTGGAGCCTGGGAGGATCGAACTCCCGACCTCCTGCGTGCAAAGCAGGCGCTCTCCCAGCTGAGCTAAGGCCCCATGGTGGGCCTGAGTGGACTTGAACCACCGACCTCACGCTTATCAGGCGTGCGCTCTTACCAGCTGAGCTACAGGCCCACACCAAAAGGGTTCACTATACTGAAGGAATGATTCCTTCAAAACCAAACAAAAGCGCAAACGTTTCGCTATCGATCGTTTCCTTAGAAAGGAGGTGATCCAGCCGCACCTTCCGATACGGCTACCTTGTTACGACTTCACCCCAATCATTTGTCCCACCTTCGGCGGCTGGGCCCATAAAGGTTCCCGCACCGACTTCGGGTGTTACAAACTCTCGTGGTGTGACGGGCGGTGTGTACAAGGCCCGGGAACGGATTCACCGCGGCATGCTGATCCGCGATTACTAGCAATTCCGGCTTCATGCAGGCGGGTTGCAGCCTGCAATCCGAACTGGGGGCGGCTTTATGGGATTGGCTCAGCCTCGCGGCCTCGCTGCCCTTTGTACCGCCCATTGTAGCACGTGTGTAGCCCAGATCATAAGGGGCATGATGATTTGACGTCATCCCCACCTTCCTCCGGTTTGTCACCGGCAGTCACCCTCGAGTGCCCAACTGAATGCTGGCAACCAGGGTCAAGGGTTGCGCTCGTTGCGGGACTTAACCCAACATCTCACGACACGAGCTGACGACAACCATGCACCACCTGTCACTTCGTCCCCCGAAGGGGAAAGCCCGATCTCTCGGGCGGTCGAAGGATGTCAAGACCTGGTAAGGTTCTTCGCGTTGCTTCGAATTAAACCACATGCTCCACTGCTTGTGCGGGCCCCCGTCAATTCCTTTGAGTTTCAGCCTTGCGGCCGTACTCCCCAGGCGGAATGCTTAATGTGTTAACTTCAGCACTAAGGGGTTGGACCCCCCTAACACCTGGCATTCATCGTTTACGGCGTGGACTACCAGGGTATCTAATCCTGTTCGCTCCCCACGCTTTCGCACCTCAGCGTCAGTAACAGACCAGAGAGCCGCCTTCGCCACTGGTATTCCTCCACATCTCTACGCATTTCACCGCTACACGTGGAATTCTACTCTCCTCTTCTGTACTCAAGCTCCCCAGTTTCCAATGCCCGCCTGCAGTTGAGCTGCAGAATTTCACATCAGACTTAAGAAGCCGCCTGCGCGCGCTTTACGCCCAATAATTCCGGACAACGCTTGCCACCTACGTATTACCGCGGCTGCTGGCACGTAGTTAGCCGTGGCTTTCTGGCCGGATACCGTCACGACGCGGACATTTCCTCCCGCATCCGTTCTTCTCCGGCAACAGAGCTTTACGATCCGAAAACCTTCTTCGCTCACGCGGCGTTGCTCCATCAGACTTTCGTCCATTGTGGAAGATTCCCTACTGCTGCCTCCCGTAGGAGTTTGGGCCGTGTCTCAGTCCCAATGTGGCCGATCACCCTCTCAGGTCGGCTATGCATCGCAGCCTTGGTGGGCCGTTGCCCCGCCAACAAGCTAATGCACCGCGGGCCCATCAGTCAGTGATGGCCGAAACCATCTTTCAGCTCCGCACCATGCGGTGCGGAGGATCATCCGGTATTAGCTGCGGTTTCCCACAGTTATCCCAGTCTGACCGGCAGGTTGCCCACGTGTTACTCACCCATCCGCCGCTCACCTCAGGGAGCAAGCTCCCCTCTGTGCGCACGACTTGCATGTATTAGGCACGCCGCCAGCGTTCGTCCTGAGCCAGGATCAAACTCTCCAAAAAAAGTATTGCTTCTTCCAGATCCCTTTCGGCATCCGGGTCAGACTTTTTTCGTTCATCAGATCCATAGCAAATTGAATTGATCAGGGGATAAACCCCTCAAATCACGCTTGGCTTTTGTTCAGTTTTCAAGGAACATTCAAACAGCAACTCTAATATTATACTATCAAACAGGAATGATGTCAACACCTGAAAAATATCAGGCGAAACATTCACTGTCTGTCGAAAAGGGCAAGAAAAATCTTATCATGTTCGTTCAGACAAGTCAACCGGAAATTTTAAATCAATCCGTCAATCTGTCGCTGAAAGAACATGTTTGATGTTCCCGCCAAAAGACAACGATATATAATTTAACATGGATTTTATCGATCGTCAATACCTGATCGTAAAAATCAGTAAAGCAAAATCCGCCAGAATATAATCAATCAACAAAACAAGGCTCCGATGGAATTGAAATCAGGAGCCTGGTTGAATCTCACGCATTCATCTCATTGATTCAGACTTCCATCGGGAACATGCCTTACTCTATTTTCCGACGGTATCCGGATCGTCGGTATGACTGGCTTCTTTATGCTGACATTCCGGACAGATACCATACACTTCCAGCCTGTGCGAATCGACTTTAAATCCTGTCACCTGAGCCGCCAGAGACTGAACTTCATCCAGTCCCGGATAATAAAAGTCTACAATTTTTCCACACTTGCGGCAGATAATATGATAATGCTGTTTAGTTGAAAAATCAAAACGGCTTGACGAATCTCCATAGGTCAGTTCTTTGACCAGACCTGTCTTTTTAAAAACACGCAGGTTGTTATAAACCGTCGCAACACTCATATTAGGAAATTTATGTTCCAGAGCTTTATAAATCTCATCAGCAGTTGGGTGCGAACCGGAAACCACAAGGTATTCCAGAATCGCATGGCGCTGAGGTGTAATTCGAACACCGGAGTTTTTAAGCATATCAATGGCTTTATCAACTTTCACCGTTCCTGTATCCACCGTCACGCACCTCGCTTTCAGACAGATAGCGTTATCAAATATAAATTATCACCTTAAAATGGTTACAATTCATTTTCAGTTTATCCTGTTTATGCCTGTCCTGTCAATGCAGAGCACTTAGTCTGTCTGTCCGCCATGTTTTTCCAGATTGTGTCCGGACCGGATCATATTATTATGTATATCATATACCGATTTTTCGATGTGTATCCGAATTCTTTTTCTCAACTGCGCCTGTATCTGAAAAGATCTGTTTAACAATAAGTAAAGAAAAAACCGGACAATGAACAACGTCCGGTTTACCAAAGGGAAGTGATGCATTTACTTCCGAATTAATTCAATTTTTCTTTTACAAACTGATAAACATCGGCAATATGTCCGGATACTTTAACTTTCGGCCAGACCTTTACGACCTTGCCCTGCTTATCAATCACAAACGTTGAGCGGACAATACCCATATACTCTCTGCCGAAATTCTTTTTCTTCTGCCAGGCTCCGTACAGCTTCGCTGCGGTATGATCAATATCTGCGAGAAGGGTAAACGGCAGATCGTGTTTCGCTGTAAACTTCTGATGCTTCTCGATCGGATCCGGGCTCACACCGATGACGACGGTGTCCAGGTCTTTAAACATTTTATTCTGATCACGAAAATCGCACGCTTCATTCGTACAACCCGGTGTCATGTCCTTCGGGTAGAAATACAGAACAATATTCCTTCCCTTCAATTTTGACAAGGTTACATTTTCTCCGCCGGTTGCCCGAAGAGTAAAATCCGGTGCTTCCGTTCCTTCTTCAATCATCAACAATGCCTCCTGGTTTGATTATGTTTTTCAGGAAATCCGAATACCAATCTTTCCAAACTGTGTGCCCGCCTTCAGTTTCTGAAGCGCTTCTCCGGCATGTTCCAGGGGGACGACTTCATCTACTACGGGCCTGATTTTGTTTTTACGGAATAAATCCGTCATCCGTAAAAATTCCTCAATACTGCCTAAAGTGGATCCGTGCAGATTCCACTGATTGTAGAAAAACTGTCGCAGATCCAGCTGAATGATGTCTCCCGCCGATGCACCGAAAGCAACGACCGTTCCGCCCTCCTTCAAGAGGCCGAGCGAACGGTGAAACGTCGCGGCTCCGACACTTTCAATGACCAGATCGACCGTCTCACCTTTTAAGGCTTTCTGCCAGTCCTGATCATTTTCCAGCGTGATATCGGCACCGAGGTCCCTTGCCTTCTCCAGCTTTTCTGTGCTGCGTGAGGATACAATGACTTTTGCCCCGACAGCCTTTGCCATCTGCAGCATATATGTAGCAACGCCGCTCCCGATACCGGGAATAAATACGGCTTCCCCCTCCTTCAGGGCACCGCGGGTGAACATCGCGCGGTAACCGGTCAGTGCAGACAGGGGCAGAACGCCGGCTTCATCCCACGACAGATATTCAGGCTTTGCGGTCACCTGAGACTCAGCGACAACGATATATTCCGCAAGCGTCCCGTTGTCAGGCAGTCCGAGAATCTCAAAATCTGCAGGGGGGGCAGGAGACTCCTTTTCCCAGCGCAGAGCAGGGATGATCAGCACCTCATCACCGACCCGTGCTTTCGTGACACCCTCTCCTGTTGCAGTAACGACACCGGCGCCGTCTGAACCGATAATCAGCGGTGGATCACCTGCCTGATGGCGTTTCTGAACGACAAACAGATCACGATGATTGAGACCGGAAGCTCTGAGTGCGACTTTTACTTCACCCGGGCCAGGCTGAGGTTCGGGGAAATCGTTTCGAAAGTGCAGCCCTTCAAAACCCGCGTGACCTTCATGAACTAATGCTCTCATTTTGACCACCTCATGTCTATTCTCTCAAAAGTGGCATCAATACACAAATTAAACGGCATTTATATCGCCATGGATTATGGTAAAATGAGTTGAAACTGGATTTTCAAAGGTGAGGACATGGATTTAAAAAGTATTCAACGACGCATTGAAAATGACGGCATGATTATCGGGGAAGATACGGCAAAGAAAACATCCGTCTTTATCCCGCTGATCCCCGATCAGGATACATGGGACCTCCTTCTTGAAGTCCGCTCGATGAACCTGAAAAGGCAGCCGGGTGATGTCTGCTTTCCGGGCGGGCGCAGCGAGAAAATAGACAATTCACTCCGCGGAACGGCTATCCGGGAGACGTGTGAGGAGTTGGGGGTGCCGGAAGAAGCGATCACCGTGATCGGCAGAATGGCGACCTGCATTGCGACACCGGATCTGTTTATTTATCCGTTTGTCGGGGTGATCGATGCCGACGTACCGATCAGGCCGAATCCGGACGAAGTGGCAGAAGTCTTCACGATTCCACTGCCCTGGCTGATGAAACAGATGCCGGAAAAGTTCCCGCTCTCCCTTTCCGCCGATCCTGATCAGGATTTTCCCTTCGAGCGGATTGTCTCAGGTAAAAATTACCCTTTCCGTTCGCGAAAGATTATTGAGCCCTTCTATGACTATCAGGGCCGGACGATCTGGGGACTGACCGCCCGCATTCTCGAACATTTTGTTTCTCTAATCAATCACAGAATGTTTGAATAACGAGACCGGTCTGACTCTTGTTAAAATCATCCATTTGGCGGATACTGGATATGCCTGCTCAGATAAAGTGAAACGTCGGTCAGCGGAGGGTTTTCGGACGCAGAATGTGCCCGTGCAGGTGCTGCGACAGCGCCATCGCTTTTAGCCCGCGTCATCCTCTGCTGATTGTCAGTTGAACCCATCCGGCTGCTGCGCGCCTCAGCCTGCTCGTTTACCCTCATGTCCTGAAGCAGGGTCTTACTGCCCGTTCATGCGGGAAAAAGAAGTAAAGAAGTAAAGAAACTAAGGGGAGATTTTTTCATGAACATCAGCACTTCAGAAAAACTTTATCAGGAAGCACTGGAACATATCGTCGGAGGAGTCAACAGTCCTTCCCGCGCGTATGCAGCGGTTGGCGGAGGCGCTCCGGTTTTTATGAAGAAAGGAAAAGGCGCCTATTTCTGGGATGAAGACGGCAACCGGTATATCGATTACCTGGCGGCTTACGGGCCGATTATTACCGGTTTTGCCCACCCGCACATTACGGAAGCCATTAAGAGGCAGGCTGAACTCGGCGTTCTGTACGGGACGCCGACTAAGCTGGAAACCGAACTTGCGGTCATGCTGGAAAAAGCCATTCCTTCGATGGATAAAGTACGCTTCACCAATTCCGGTACCGAGGCGGTTATGACGACGGTACGTGTCGCCCGTGCGTATACAGGAAGAAAGAAAATCTTAAAATTTGCCGGGAGCTATCATGGCCACTTTGACCTGGTACTTGTTGCCGCCGGTTCCGGACCTTCCACACTTGGATCCCCGGATTCAGCCGGTGTGACGGAAAGTACGGCACATGAAGTGATCACAGTTCCCTATAACAACGTCGACACCCTGCAGCAGGCTTTTGATAAATGGGGCGATGATATCGCCGGCGTTCTTGTTGAGCCGATTGTGGGCAACTTCGGTATGGTAATGCCAAAACCGGGATTTCTTGAAGCGATTAATAAAATTGCACACCAGGCGGGAGCGATTGTCATCTACGACGAAGTCATCACCGGATTTCGGTTTATGTACGGTGGTGCTCAGAATTATCTCGGCGTGATTCCCGACCTGACAGCGATGGGCAAAATCATCGGCGGCGGTCTGCCGATTGGTGCTTACGGCGGACCAAAGAAAATCATGGATGAAGTCGCACCGCTCGGCCCGGCATATCAGGCCGGTACGATGGCCGGTAACCCGCTTTCCATGGCGAGCGGCATCGCCTGCCTCGAAGTTCTTCAGAAGCCCGGCGTCTACGAAGAAATGGACAGACTCGGTCATAAGCTGGAAGAAGGCATCCTGTCACTGAACGTGAAATATCATCTGCCGATTGCAATCAATCGAATTGGCGGATCGATGACCCTGTATTTTTCCGATCATCCAGTGACAAACTATGAAGAAGCGAAAAAAACAGATACGGAAATGTTCGGCCGCTTCTTTAAACTGATGCTGTCCAAAGGTGTAAACCTGGCGCCATCAAAATATGAAGCCTGGTTCCTGACGACTGAACATACAGAAGCAGATATTGATGAGACACTTGATGCTGTTGATTATGCTTTTTCAGAACTTGCAAAATAATCACCGCCTGAGCTGAGCATGCTTTAACCCGGACGGAATTGAGGGGCAGATGCCCCTTTTTTTATGCGATAAAGTACAATCTTTGCAGGAAAAAGGATCAGAAAAAAGGTCTCTGACACCTGTAACTGGCCGCCTGCGTTTCTCTTTATAAAAATACTGGAGGAAGAACGATGCATCTGGGTGCAAGAAGCCTGAAAACAGGAATAGCCGTTACCATCGCTCTGATGATCGCCGATCTGTTTCAGCTGACACCTCCGATTATGGCCGGTGTTGCCGCTGCCGCAACCACATTACCTTCTGTCCGTCGCTCTTTCCGGGCGATGATCAGTAATATCTATGGTAATCTGATCGGTGCCGTCATTGCGATTCTATTTGTGATTCTGATTGGTGATCACCCGATTTCCGTTGGCCTTGCCGTCGTCACGGTGATTGCCATCCATCTGAAATTCAGTCTGAATAACACGCTTACACTGACGATGATCACCGTTATTTTTATTATGTCGAGCGGGATGAATGACCAGATTGCTTTTATCTTGGAAGCCTTCAGACGTTTCGTCCTGATCTGCATCGGTGTTGGCTCGGCAACCCTGATTAACATTCTGCTCCTGCCGCCAAAATATGAAGACAGCCTTTATCAGTCGATTCTCGGACAGACCGGCGGACTTTTCAAATGGGTCCGGCTGCTCAGCGCAGGTACATCGGACAATACAAAAATAAAAAGCGAACGGGCGGCCTTTGACCGGGAGAAGCTGAAAATAGAAGACTACTATCACTGGTATAAGGAAGAACGCGTTTATTCACGCAAAATACGGCTGGTGAAATTCAGGCGGTGTGTCCTGTTCCGGGAAATGATCCGGACGACCGGGCGGCTGCATCGTATGCTTGACCTCCTCGACCGGCAGGAAAACGCCTGGCGCAAGCTTCCTGCTGATTTCCGGCAGATGTTTAAAGCACATCTGGATGCTCTGATGGACTACCACGAACGGATTTTGCTGATGTATGACGGAAAAATCAGGCGTAAACGCCATGAAGAACAGGCAAAAAGCAGCGGCCAGGATAAAAGCGGCATCGTCTCTGCTTTTGCGCGCCATTGTGCCGATCCCGTCGACGGGGTATGGATGGATGTTTTGCCACTGATATCCGCACTGACCGAATACAGTCAGCATGTCGAACATCTCGATTCACTTGTAAACAGCTTTCAGACCTGGCATCGCAAAGAAAACCGGATCCGGATCAACGGCAGGCCCGGATAATCTAATCTGTTTCTTTCCCATACGCCTTAAGTCCTAAATTGAAATACAGCGGAGGCTCATTACCCGGCCTCCGCCTTTTTTATACACTTAAGTCATAGAAAGGAGGACACAAATCATGAAAAAATTTCTGTTATTCGTACTCGGAGCTGTCAGCCTGATCATTCTGCTGACCCAGATCGGCCCGCTTATCGGACTCGTCGTCAGCCTGGCTGTCCTCTGGTTCGCATTCAGAAGATTCATCCGATCAGGCGAGACCGGAGGCAAAATCCTCTGGGCAGCGGTCGGTCTGATTGCCCTGTGCTTCTCAATCGGAAACGTTCCGGCCATCATCGGTATCGTTGCACTCGCCGGCCTTTATTTCGTTTACAAATTCTGGAATAAAGAGAAGAAGGAAGAAGCAGAACCTGCAGATCCTTTCGACAACTTTGAAAAACAGTGGAAAGAAATGCACTGAATGAAAAAAAGGAGCGAATGAAAATGAGTAACCTGTTTACCCGTATCAAAGATTCCATTTCAGCTGATCTGAATGATCTGCTCGACCAGAAGGAACAGAAAAATCCGATTGCCATGCTGAATCAGCATCTGCGCCGCTGTGAAAAGGAAGTGAAGCGTGTCCGTGAACTGATCGACCGCCAGTATTTTCTGAAAGACACCTTCATGAAAGAATATCATCAGGCAGCGGACATGGCGGCAAAACGTGAGCACCAGGCAGATATCGCTGAACACGCTGCTGAAACGGAACTCGCCGGATTCGCACGCAAAGAGCAGCAGGACTACGCAGAAAAAGCGACACGTCTGAAATCGGCGTATAAAAAAAACGTACGCCAGATTGATCAGTTGGAACAGAAGTACGCGGACATGAAGCGTAAGCTGAAGGATATGTATCTGAAAAGGATGGAATTGATGAGCCGTGAAAACATCGCCAATGCCAGCCGGCGGATCGATCATGTGATCCGTCCGGACCAGGCGTTCGGCCAGTCTTTCTCGAAGTTCGAAGAAAGTGAACTGTACCTGGAGCGTCTGGAGCAGAAAGTGAACGCGGATTATCATCATAACACCATTGATGCGCGGATTCGCCAGATTGAACGCGAGCTGGAGAAAAAGGATACTGAAGCCCGATCCTGAGCAATAAACGGCTGTGGCAGACATAGTGGCACTCTGATAAAATGAAAAAGGCGTATCAGGCGCCTTTTTCTCTTGTACATAATGGAACGCCCCGGGAAGGCAGGTGATCCCCTTGTTCGAACAGTTCAGAAACGATAAATACAGCTGGACACTGATTGGCGGACTGATACTGATTATTGTTCAGGCTGTATTCGGCGATTGGGGATTTCTCTTCCCGGCCGCCCTCTTCGGCGCCATGGTCTATTATGGAAAAAATAAAACTCCCTCAAGGAAGGGAAAAATCATTTTCTGGATTGGGATCGCCGGGCTTATTTTCACCGTAGTGAACCTGATTGTCTTTAAATTAGTGATTCTGATCCTGCTTATTTTCCTGGTCTATGAATTTGTTCAGAACAAAAAACATCCGAAACACATTTTTCCGGTATTTCATCCGGATTCAGACGATGAAGCAGGATCAGAAACGGTATCCGGGACCCCGCTCCTGAAAAATAAATGGTTCGGGTACCAGAAGACCCCCGACGGAGATTATGAATGGCAGGATATTAACATCCAGACAGGTGCCGGGGACACGCTGATTGATCTCAGCCGGACGATACTCCCGAAGAAGGAGTCAGTGATCTTTATTCGTCACTTTGCCGGGCGCGTCCGTATTCTCGTCCCTTATGGTGTCGAAGCGGCCCTGCAGTATTCGATGGTTCTCGGTCAGCTTCAATTTTTTGACCGAAAAATTCCACAGCTGGTCAATTCATCCCTCACCTTTGAGACAAAAGACTATGCACAGGCCGAACAGAAAGTGAAAATTTTCGTTTCTGGCGTAGCCGGTAATCTGGAGGTGCGTCGCATATGACGGCCATGAAAAGGCAGATACTGACCGGCGTGTTTTTCGCATTCGGTTTTCTGATTCTGTTTTCAGTGCTTTACCTGTTTGCCTTCCCGATCGATGACTGGTCCCTGCTCTGGAGGCGGCAAATATGGAATCTTCCCTTTGTCTTTATCGTTCCTGTTCTCGCTCTGTCGGCAGGTACAGTGGCCGGTGTGCTTTCCGGATTTTTCTGGCGGAATGCACTCATGTCAGTCAGTGACGCTGTGGACGGTCTGACAGAAGGCCTTGCAACGGACGTATCCGGGGCGCCGCATCTTGAAGAACTGGAAAATATTCAGGGGCGACTGAGCAGGCTGGCCGGACAGATGGCTCTTCAGGCTCAACAGGTGCAGAAAATGTCCAATGAGAAGGCTGAAGCTGAAGAAGCAGCCATAGAGAAAATTGTCTCTGAAGAACGTAACCGTCTTGCCCGCGAGCTGCACGACTCGGTCAGCCAGCAGCTGTTCGCCGCATCCATGCTCATGTCAACAATTAACGAGCTGCGGCCCTCTGTCGATGATCCGGAATCAAAGCAGCTCAGACTGGTTGAGGCAACGATTCATCAAGCGCAGCTTGAAATGCGGGCGTTGTTTCTCCATCTCCGTCCGATTCAGCTTCATGGTAAGGCGCTGAAAGACGGGATGGAGGGCCTTTTGGGAGAACTCCGGCAGAAAGTCCCGATGAAAATCAGCTGGCACATTGAACCGGTCACACTTGAAAAAGGAATTGAAGATCAATTGTTCCGGATCCTCCAGGAATCGGTATCCAATACTCTCCGTCACGCCCGGGCGAAGTCACTTGACGTGCTTCTGATCCGTCGTGAAAAATGGATTATTATGCGGGTGACCGATGACGGTACCGGATTCCGGCCAAAAGAGACGAAGCCCGGATCGTACGGGCTCCAGAATATGAAAGAACGCGCATCGCAGATCGGCGGCCAGCTGAAACTGGTCAGTGTCCCGGGAAAGGGAACGAGCCTTGAGGTCAAGGTTCCTGTACTTAAGGAGGATGAGGGAAATGATTAGAGTTGTGTTTGTCGATGATCATGAAATGGTCCGGATCGGGGTCTCGGCGTATCTGTCTGCTCAGCAGGATATCGATGTGGTCGGCGAAGCGTCAAACGGGAGCGAAGGCGTCGATATGGTTTTAGACCTGAAACCGGATATTATCCTCATGGATCTGGTCATGGATCAGATGGACGGCATCGAAGCAACCAAACAGATTATCGCCCGGTGGCCGGAAGCAAAGATTATTATTGTCACGAGTTTTCTTGATGACGACAAGGTCTATCCGGCAATCGAGGCCGGAGCCACCAGCTATCTGCTCAAAACATCCAAAGCTTCTGAAATTGCCGATGCGATCCGGACAACCTATGGCGGCCAGTCCGTACTTGAACCTGAGGTGACGGAAAAAGTTATCGCCCGAATGAATCACCGGCAGCCAAAGGCCCTGCATGAGTCGCTGACGAAGCGTGAAATGGAAGTGCTTCTTCTGATGGCAAAGGGAAAAAGCAATCAGGAAATCGCCGATGAACTTTACATAGCCCTGAAAACGGTCAAAGTGCACGTCAGTAACATCCTGAGTAAACTGGAGGTTCAGGATCGGACGCAGGCCGTCATTTATGCCTTCCAGCATAATCTGTGCCACTGACAGCATGGCCCTGCAATCCTTGAACATTTCTTTGCTTTTAATGTAATGGTATGAAAAGCGCCCCACCTGTTGCTCACAGGCGGGGTGCTTTTTGATAATGTAAGGTGATTACTGTTTGTTTTGCTGAGATTTCTTGTTCTGCTGACGAACTTCCTGAGCGTTTGTTTCGCTGGCAAATTCGCTGCCGAACTGACCTGCCCCGGACTGGGACTGGGCATTTTGCTTTTTCACTTGTTCAACATTCGTGCCCGCATTTGTCTTCTTAGCCATTGAGTATCACCTCCACGACCATTAGACTTGCCAACTTTTCGATATTTTATGAGTTCATGCTGTAATTTTTTTTCATCCATTCGATGACTTTCTGATGCGGGACAGGAAAAGGATACCGCTCCAGCTGCTCAGGCGTGACCCAGTGCCTGTTTCCCATTTTATCCGCTTCATCCAGTTTCCCGGTATAAAGAGACAGGTTCCAGATCAAATGTGAGAACCTGTGGGTACAGGTAAAAGGAGTTTTATGCAGATCACACCGCGTCCCGAATGTTTTCTCCGCAGACCGCCTGACATAGCCTTTTCCGTGACCGGTCATGCTGATCATCGGAAACTGCCAGAGCCCGGCGAGCAGACCCGTTGATGGCCGTTTCTCGATCATCAGACGTCCCCGGCTGTCACTGATCAGTAAAACCGCGTAATCTGCCAGGCGCGGTTTTTTTGCCCGGCTCTTTACCGGATAATCCTGCTGCACGCCCTCTTCATATGCCTTGCAGTATTTCCTGACCGGGCAGGCACCGCAGTTCGGGTTTTTCGGACGGCAGATCATGGCGCCAAGATCCATCAGGCTTTGATTAAACGCGGATGGATCAGTCTCGGCAATAAATGCGGCAACCCGCTGCTCAAACAGTTTTCGTGTCCGCGCCCTGGCAATATCCGCGTCGATGAGAAAAATACGGGACATGACACGCATCACATTGCCGTCTATTGCCGGCTCAGGTTCACCGAATGCCATACTGAGCAGTGCACCAGCTGTATAGGGTCCGATTCCGCGGATCGAGAGCAGTTCTTTTTTTTTATCCGGAACCTGTGCCCCATATTTCTCCGCGACTTCACGCACACCGGCCTGAAGATTGCGTGCTCTTGAATAATAACCCAGCCCTTCCCATCTTTTCAGAACATCTTCTTCAGGCGCATGAGCAAGTGCTTCTATAGTTGGAAAACGTTCGATAAATTTCTGATAATACGGGATCACCGTATCCACCTGGGTCTGCTGCAGCATGATTTCGGAAATCCAGATATAATACGGATTCTTTGTACGCCGCCAGGGCAGGTCCCGGCTGTTCTGATGAAACCATGACAGAAGATCATGATTAAATGACTGAATAAATTCCGGATTCACAGGTTTCACTCCATTTGATTTCTTCAATTGCCAGGAAGGTTCTGCACGAGGTTCTATTTTACACACTTCTGTCATTTTTTTCACCACATTTTCCATATATATCCCTTTCATTATCACTGATTTTGTGTGACAATGATAGTATATAAGCACATGTTTCCGGGATATATTTACTTTAAGGAGGACATTCGCCAGGAATGGATACAGCAACTCATGTTGTTATTGGATTTGGTCTTGCGGGCATTGCGACACTGGACCCGGCTGTAGCGGGAAGTTCGCTGACTTTTCAGGCTGTCATGCTGGGTACTGTTGCAGGATCCGTTATTCCGGACATTGATACGGTTTTGAAACTGAAAAACAATGCCACGTACATCCGCAATCATCGGGGCATGACGCACTCTCTTCCGGTCACTATGCTGTGGCCGTACCTGATTGCCATGCTGACGATGATGATTTTCCCAGGAGCGAATGCATCACATGTTCTGTTCTGGGCCGCAGTCGGCGTCTTTCTGCATGTGTTTTCAGACATTTTTAATGCCTATGGCACACAGGCGATCCGGCCGCTGAGCGATCAATGGATTGCACTCGGCGTTATTAATATCTTTGACCCGTTTATTTTCAGCCTGCACATTATGGGATTGATCATCTGGCAGACGATCGGTCATCCAGGGATCACCTTCCTCATCATCTATGCCATCCTGATTGCCTACTATATACTGCGCATCCATCATCATCACCAGATGGTGATGGAAGTAAGAAAACAGCTTCCGAACCTGACCAAGGTTCTTCTGTCTCCGACAATGAGATGGTCGCATTATCATCTTGCTGCCGAGAGTGCAGATCGTTATTATGTAGGAAAAATCGAAGGCAAAAAGCTGATTCTGATTGACGCGTTCAATCGGAAACCGATAGACCGCCGTGATGGAAAAATCCGGGCCGCGATGAAGGATAAAAATGTGCGCGCCTTTCTGTCTTTTTCGCCAATGTATCGCTGGACGGTATCTGAGAGAAACGGCCGCTACGTCATTCAGTTCACGGATCTGCGCTATTTTTCAAAGGGCATGTATCCTTTTACGGCTACTGTGTGGCTGAATAACGCTTTATCTATACAGAGTTCTTACACGGGCTGGGTCTTCAGCGAAAAGAAGCTCAGGAAGAAGCTGGTCCTTGCCCAGACTAAAGCTTAAATTTTGAAAGCCGGGATATCCCGGCTTTTTTTATACCTCACCGAATGAGTCCGTTGTTTTCCGCTTCCATACGCTTGCTTTCTGCAGACGACCCCGTAAACCGGCAACAGCGACCGGCCAGCCGGCGAGTTTTTCTTCAATTATTGCCGTACCCATTTTTTCTTCTTCAGAAGTGATATAGGGAAAGCACAGAATTTATCTTCATTTTCAAACGTTCCCCAGGCAAATGTGCCTTTCATGTGATCAATTGTAAACGGGCGCTGATCCACATAATAGATCTGACCGGGTTTAAAGCTTTGCGGATCCATCAGGTATGCCTTTGCCATATCGATCTTCCGCTCATAGACGGCGAGCTCATTGAGCATCCCCGACTGCTCTAGTTTTCTGGCTTTCTCTGTAAATTCCCTGATTTTATCGGTTAATTCATAAGGCGTCATTTCACTGAATCGTCGCTCCAATTTTCGCATCTCCTCATTATTATCTGTCACCTGTCTGCTCCCGAAGATAAGAAGTAATGGCATCGACGGGAAATCCTTTTTTATATAGAAACGTCCGGACTTTTAGATTAAATTCTTTTCCGCTGAATTTCCTGAATTTCTGCATGGCTTTCTCCGCCTGATGTTGCAGGGCATTTCTTTCATTTTCAATCAGAAAATCATTGATCTCGTTTACGACCTGTTCCGTGATTTTACGTGAGTAGCCTCTTTGCATCAAGAGACGTGAGAGCACCTGTCTTGATTCAATATATGATTTCTTGTTTTTTACTGACGCCTTCTGCTTATGCAGATATTTCCGCGCATGTTCCAGCTGCTCTTTAGCAGGAAACAGATCTTCTGTTTCTGCTGCCAGCTCCTGATTTATTCCGGCCTGAAGCAGTTCGCGATAGATCATCTGCGGACCCTTTGTCGACGTCCTGATCCGTGTTTTGGCAAATGACAGTGCGTATTGACGGTCATCCAGCAACTTTTCTTCCTTCAGGTGTTCGATGGCGAAGGTGATCTGCTGGTCTGAAAAATGCTTTCTGTTCAGATAATCCCGCATTTCATGGACAGAGCGGATCCTGTAGGACAGATAACGCAGTCCGGCGTGGTACGCCCGGATTCCCTGAGCTTCACGCCGCAGCTGCTCCAGCTTTTCCCGCGAGAGCATCATCCCTTTATGCAGTCCTTCATGTACGAGAACATCCTCATGAACATCCACCGTGGAAATTTCTCCGCCCTCTTCCGTCACATCAATCTGATAAAAACCCTGTTCCTCCTGATTATTGGTTCGGATTCTGGCGATCACCGGCATCCCGTTCATCCTTTCAGCTCTTTTTAAGTATCATAGCACAACCTCAAAATCAGGGTTATGCCTGCTGTTTCGTCTACTCCGCGTATACGATCCATCACTGGTATCAATAACTCCGGAATTTCACTTCTCCTGATACTCATTATATCGTAACAAAATGACTATGCGTGAACCTTTTTAAACGCTTTTTCTGAAATTTTAAAGGGGAATGGGGAATGTTGGCTAAAAATTTCCTATTCTGAATTTGTCAGGTCAAAACATATGAAATTGTCAATAACTCTGTGGATAAGTGGATAAGTTGGATAAATGGCGGTACTAAGCCAGTCGAAATGTGGACTTTTTTGTTGATAATTCACAGATTATCTGTGGATAATGTGCATAAGTGGGGACTATCTCGATACGATCAGGAATGGCTGATGTCAAGTCTGTGGATAAATCTGTGGATCCTGTTCTTTCATATTTTTTATAAATTTTTTTTGAAGAAAAAATGAACCTTCTTCCCTGTTTTACCGGAAGAAGGTTCATTGAATTTTGGGCAGCTCACCAGAATACGGCAGGAAGCTGTTTTTTGGCTGTCAGATCATCCAGACTGCGGAAGTGATACCCCATTTTCTTCAAATCATGAATGACCCGGGGCAAGGCCTCTGCATTATCACTGGAAACGGTGTGGAGAAGCAGAATCGCTCCGGGATGCATCCTTTTCATGATCTGCATGTAAGCGTAATCCGCCCCGCGCGGCTGGTCACGCAGCCAGTCCTTATAAGCCGCAGACCAGAAAACGCTGATATAACCCTGTTCCTGCGCGAGCTTCATCGAACGCTCGCTGAATGTTCCGCGTGGCGGGCGCAGATAAGGCATCGACCGCTTTCCTGTCAGTTCGGTGTATGCCTGTCTGAGTTTTTCAAGCTCCATTTTATATTTTTCATCGCTGATACGGGACAGATCCGGATGACCCCAGGAATGATTGCCGATAATATGCCCTTCCCGTACCATCCGTCTGACCAGTCCCGGCTGATCCTTGATGTAATGACCGGTGATAAAAAAAGCAGCCGGTACATGTTCCTTTTTCAGTGTATCAAGGATTTTCGCAGTATAACCCGCTTCATAACCGTTATCAAATGTAAAGTAGACTTCTTTTTTCGTTATGTCGCCAATATAGATGCCGTCGTATTTTTTCAGAAGCGCCTTATACTCAGGTTCTGTTGTTGCCGGCTGATGATTCTTCGATGGTTTGAAATACCAGTCCGCAGCAGCAGCGGTGCCCGGCGCAGCCAGAATGACAGCAGCCAGCAGAACAGCCAGCCCTTTTTTCAAATCGATCCCCCTAAGTCGTCCTTCTCTTAGGGTGACCATCTCTTATCGGATTATGTCTGTTCGGATAGAAACTTCAATCCGTGGGGAGCTTACTGTCCGTTAAAGCGGGATAAATCTTCTTTCCAGTCGTCACGGAACCGGCGGATTCTGATTTCAAATTCATCCATCATATGAAGTAATTGATCAAGATCTTCCGGCTGCGTGCTCCCAGCTTCGAATGCCTGAACCATATAAGAAATTAATTGAATCCGATTCTTCATGTAACTGATTTGCGCATCCTTTGAATGTGTTGCTCTTCCCATTTCTATTCCTCCGGTAAAAATTCAGTCGAACAGATGCAGTGCACCAATGCGTTCAACGGCTTCGGTCAGGCGTTCCGGTTCGGTCAGAAGTCCGACACGGATGTAATTCCCGCCGCTGCTTCCAAAGCCAATGCCCGGTGCCACAACCACGTGCGCCTTAGTGAGCAGTTCATCAAAAAATGTTTCAGAGGTAAATCCTTCCGGCACCGGCAGCCAGCCAAAGAAGGAGCCCTGTGACGGAGCCGCATGCCACCCGATCCGGTGCGCCGCATTGAAAAAGGCATTCCTTCTGGTTTCATAGCGTGCCACAAGATCACGCACGCAGTCCTGCGGTCCGAGAAGTGCCTTCGCACTGGCTTCCTGGATAGCGCCGAACAGGCTGACATAATAATGATCCTGGATCAGTTCGATCGCGCGGATCACGCTCTTGTTTCCGAGTGCGAACCCGACGCGCCAGCCGGCCATGTTGTACGTTTTCGACATGGTGTACATCTCCACACCGATATCTTTTGCTCCCGGCGTCTGGAGGAAACTGCGGGGCTTTTCCCCGTCAAATCCCAGTGCCCCATAGGCAAAGTCGTGAACCACACAGATGTTGTGCTTCTCAGCCGTTCTCACGGTCTGTTCAAAAAAATCAGCGGGTGCCGTAACCGCCGTCGGATTGTTCGGATAGTTGAGGAACATCAGCCGGGCTGTGTCCAGTACACTTTCCGGAAGCGCATCATAATCCGGTAAAAAGCCATTTTCCGAGGTCAGCGGCATTTTTTCCACTTTCAGATTGGCCAGAGCGAATCCCGACAGATAATCCGGATACCCGGGATCCGGCATTAATACGGTGTCTCCGCTGTTCAGCAGGCACTCCCCGACCTCAACGAGTCCCGTTTTTGAACCAAACAGGATCGCAACTTCTTTCTTCGGATCGAGATCAACATCATATTCCCTCTTATAGAAAGTGGCGATGGCTTCCTTCAAAAAGTCATAACCGCGAAAGGGTGAATACTTATGATACAGCGGGTTCGCCGCCGCCTGCTGCAAAGCACGGACGATGTGCTGCGGCGTCGGCTGATCGGGATTCCCCTGTCCGAGATTAATCACATCATACCCCTTTGCAATCTCCGCATTCGTTTTGACAACAAGATCGGCGAAAAACTGTTTCGGCAGACGCTTCAAAGCGTCCGACATTGGATAATCAACCACAATCCATCACTTCCACTTCAATAATTTAGAGATAACCTGCTGCTTTTGATTCATCCTGCAAGAAACAGGAAGCATCAGCTTATATTTGACCCCGTTGTTTATTTTCAACAGTGTGAAAAAAACATATAATAGAGCTACGGTTTCTTTTATTGTCGGAGAAAAAAAGCGTTTTGTAAAGACGTGAAAGGGGGATCTGAAATGAAAGCAGCGATTATTCAGCTGAATATTGCATTTGGCAACCCGGATCAGAACCTGGAGCATGCGGAACATCTGATTTCTGAGGCACTGAAAGACCATCCGGACGTCATCATCCTTCCTGAACTCTGGACAACAGGCTATGATCTGGAACATCTGAACCGGACGGCGGACTCTGAGGGAAAAGCGATACGGCGCGCAGCCGGACGTCTGGCCGGAAAACATCATGTGAATCTCATCGCCGGTTCAACAGCAGTAAAAACCGATAAGGGCATTTTTAACAGAATGGCCGTTTTCAATCGTGAAGGAACATGTATCAAAACATATGATAAAATCCATTTGTTCCGTCTGATGCGTGAAGAACGATTCCTTAAGGCGGGCAGGCGGGACGGTCTGTTTCAGATCGACGGGGTCCTTTCAGCCGGTTTCATCTGTTATGATATCCGCTTTCCCGAATGGATCCGGAAACATGTCCTCGCCGGGGCGAAAATGCTGTTCATCCCCGCAGAATGGCCAAAACCCCGGCTTGACCACTGGCGGACCCTGTTAACCTGCCGGGCGATTGAAAACCAGGTCTATGTGGTGGCCTGCAACCGTGCCGGCAGCGACCCGGACAATCATTTTGCCGGTCACTCCCTGGTGATCGGTCCCTGGGGAGATATCCTTGCAGAAGCGGATGAGAATGAAGGGATTCTGTCTGTTGATCTGCCTCTTTCAGCTGTGGAAGAGGTCCGTTCCCGGATTCCCGTCTTCGAGGACCGGCGTCCGGAAATATACTAACGGTTTTGAAACGAAAGTATGTCAACTACTGTCGAAGAACAGTTGAGCAAATAACCAATACCACCGCTTTGCATACAATAAAAGGGCAATCCATCAACTATTGAGGAATGGAGAATGCCCGATGAAGAAAAATCTGAAGTTGCCCGATCTGAGTCAGGCTACGCACTGGATCAATCAAAGACCCGATCAAAAGGCCCTGTCCGGCCGGCCGTTGCTTGTTTATTTCTGGTCTCTTGGCTGCGTCTACTGCAAAAAGGTCATACCTCAGATCCATGAATTACGAGAACGGTGCCGCGATCAGCTGAACATCATCGCCATTCATATGCCGTTATCTGAATCTGAACTGGATCCGGAACAGGTAGCCCGGAGCTGTATGATGCATGAAATGAAGTGCCCCGTTCTGATTGATAACCGGCACCGTCTGGCAGATGCATTCGGCAACCGCCATGTCCCCACCTGTTATCTCTTCGACAGACGCGGACAACTGCTGGAATACCATATGGGGGAACTCGGAGTCAGGCGCGCCTTGAAAGCGGCAGAACAACTCGTCTATTCTTTGGAATAGAATATGATGAAATGGCGACGGACAAACAGGAGAAAGCTGAAGATCATGCGGCCAATAACTGCACCGGTAATATTCAGCCACATATCATCAATATCAAAAATGCGGGAGGCAAACAGATACTGCGAGGACTCGATAAACAGACTGAACAGAAAGGCAGACAGAATGAGCAGCGGATACCTCCCCGCCGGTTTTGACAAGATTGGAAGCAGGAGACCAAACGGGAGAAACAGCAGCATATTTCCGATGACATTTTTAAAAATCAGGGCCAGACTCCCACTCCTTATCATCAGAGCAAGGCTGCTGAAAATCTTCAGGTTTTCTGATCTTCCATAGGTGTAGTAGTTGTGGGTGAAAAGGGTCAGTAGGAGCACAACAGAAAGGTAACTGAGAAAGAAAAACATAAGAAGATATTTTTTCTGAAAGAGGTTCATCAGCTTTTCCCTCCCTTTTGCATAGGTATGATCTGTTGCGGACAAACATGCCCGCCGGCAGTTATCCTGTGTGCGTCCGCCCTTTTCCTATATGAAGCTGATAACAGAGCGCATTGATCTGACCACCGATAATAATCGTAAATGCAGTCAGATAAAACCAGAGCATCAGAATGATGATCCCGCCAAGGGTCCCGTATGTAGAGGTATAATTGCCCAGATACCGGACATAAAAGGAGAACGCGTAAGAGGCGAGCTGCCACCCGGCGCCGGCTATCACTGCCCCGATAATCACTTCGCCCGGCTTCAGCCTGATATTCGGAGCGAGCATAAACAGAAAATCAAAGATCATAATGATCACCACAAACGTGACCAGTGTGCTGATAACAGACCACATTCCGGCAAAGCTTTCGGAAAAGCCGAGATATCTGAACAGAGAGCGCATCCACGCTGCAGCAATAACGTTGACAGCAAGCGTCATCGCAATCGCAAAAATCATGGCCAGTGTAAAACACATGGCAAGAAAGCGGGTCAGAATAAAGGGCCTTGTTTCTTTGACATGATACGCCCGGTTCAGCGTCCGTATCAAGGCATTGATGGCGCCTGAAGCCGGCCAGATGGTCGCAATCACGCCGAGAGAGAGCAGACCCCCGCTTTTTGTAAAGACGCCGTTCAGGTTCTGCTCAATTAAGGACATGACCTCCCCCGGCAGGTAACGTTCAAGAAATGGAATGATCTCCGCCTGCGTCAGGCCGAGATAAGGGAGGATCGCAAAAAGAAAAATCACCAGCGGAAAAAGCGACAACAGGAAATAAAACGCTAATGTTGCCGCCAGATCCACCGTATGATCTTCAATAAATCTTTTTGTGAGAAGTTTAATGAACAAACGGACTTCCTTAAACTCCTTTTCTCTTTTCACTTTCTCCATCTCCGCGTCTTTCCTTTTCATTTCCGGACAATGACCGAAGTCAGGCGTCGTCCGAACCTTCAGGCTTATATCCGGATGGCATGGATTTCAGCGGCATCGTACCGGGATTCGGTACAGTGGTTTCATTTTCAAGACGCTGCAAAGCCTCTTCTTCAGGACTAATCAGAGACGGTTCCTGATAGTTCGCCACACTCTGCCCGGCGCGTCTTATTTTTCCTGCTATTTCCGTCAGCTCGCTGCCTGCTTCCATGACATACTGATACGTATTTCCCGTACTTTTCCTGGCCTTCTCCGCGTTGTCGATCATCTGCTGGACGTCTTCCGATATTTCACGTGCCAGACCTTTCAGCCGGGATCCCGTCGCCGTAAAATAATTTCCGACCTGATCGGGATGCCTCCAGACCGTCTGAATCACTCTTCCGCTGTTCTTTGCAGCGGTCTGCAGCCGGTTTCCCCATACCGACCGTGTCTCCCGTCCGAAGAGTGACAGTCCGCAGCCGATCATTCCCCCGATCAGCATAAACCTGCCCATCCGGCTCCTGCCGTATATGCTCATCAGAATCAGCTCCCCTGCGATAAGCTATAACCCATCAAGGATTACGCTTTTTAGTGTGCACCGGAGGCCGTTTAATATGAGAATCCAGGGTCTGTTAAAAAGTGGAGAAACTCCGTAATAGAAAACCGGACAGCTTATCACTGCACTCATCATAACAGAAACGGTATAAAAAAACATAAACTCAAGTGTCGTTCGGTCTTGCAAGACGGGTATGCTAAAATGAGGCAAGGATACAGAAAGAAGGGACACTGTTGGCAAAACTGAATCAGAAGTGGGATCTTGATCCCGTTTTTAAAGGGGGAAGCGCGTCCCCGGCATTTTCCGGCTTTCTTAAGCAACTGCAGGAAGACCTCAGACATTTCAAGTCTGTCCTTCAGCACAGAGTTCAGGTAACTGCAGCTGATGCCGACGCCTTTCAGACCATCATGAAACAATACGGTGAGCTCGCAGGGCGACTGCGTGAAGCGGCTGCATTCACGGAATGCCTGACTTCTCAGAATGTCAAAGATGAGAAAGCGCTGGCGCTGAGCAGCCGGGTGCAGCGCCTTATCGCTTTATTTGAAGCCTGCGACACGCAGACCGATGCACTCCTGCGCCGGATTGACGATAAGGACTGGCAGAGACTTGTTGAAAACCTGGGCGACATCCGTTTTGCCCTTGAGGAGAAAAGAAGTCTTTCCAGAAAAAAGCTACCTGCTGAGCAGGAAGAACTGATCAGCAGCCTGTCGGTTGACGGTTATCATGCATGGGGACAGCTGTATTATGCCCTCGTCGGGAAAATAAAGATCCCGCTGGCGCATCCTGCAGGTGGAAAAGAGACCCTCTCCGTCAGCCAGGCCAGTAATCTGCTTGATGATCCGGATCGCACCGTACGACAGCAGGTCTTTCATGCGCTGGAGAATTCCTGGTCGGAAAACGCCGACCTTTTTGCTGCAACCCTGAATCATCTCTCCGGGTACCGCCTGTCCGTCTACGAAGCACGCGGCTGGTCAGACTTTCTCGCTGAACCTCTGGCTTTTAACCGGATGACGCGCCGTACACTGGACACGATGTGGCAAACGGTCACGGAATATAAACCGAAATTTGTCAGGTTTCTCGAAAGAAAGGCGAAACTGCTCGGACTGGACCGACTCTCATGGTTTGACGTTCATGCCCCGCTCACCCGGGATACAAAAAAGGTATCCTATGAGGATGCAGCCGGTTTTATCGTTAAGCATTTTCGGACATTCAATCCGAAGATGGCCGATTTTGCAAAACACGCCCTGGAAAATCGCTGGATTGAAGCGGAAAACCGCCCTGATAAACGACCGGGCGGATTTTGTACCAGTTTTCCTCTGACCGGCGAATCGCGTATTTTCATGACATTCAGCGGCACTGCCTCAAATACGTCGACTATTGCCCATGAACTTGGCCATGCCTACCACCAGTCAGTGATGCAGGGTATTCCTTTCCTTTCGCAGCAATACGCGATGAATGTCGCAGAAACGGCATCAACTTTTTCGGAAATGATCGTCAGCGATGCTGCTGAATCGGCCGCAAAATCTAAAGAGGAAAAGCTGACTTTTCTCAGCACCAAACTGGAACGCAGTATTGATTTACTGATGAATATCCATGCCCGTTTCCTGTTTGAAACGCGGTTTTATGCCGAGCGGAAAAAAGGGGCGGTTCCGGTTGACCGGCTTAATCAGCTGATGGAAAGCGCAGAGAAGGAGGCCTATCTGAATTCGCTGGACGTTTATCATCCGGCGTTCTGGGCATCCAAGCTGCATTTTTATATTACGGACTGGCCCTTCTACAATTTCCCGTACACATTCGGGTTCCTGTTCAGTACCGGTATTTATGTCCAGGCGCTTAAGGGAGGAAAATCTTTTGCGGCTAAATACGATGCACTTCTCCGCGATACAGGACGTATGACAACCGAACAGCTGGCTGAGAAACATCTGGGCGTCGTTCTGAGTGCACCGGACTTCTGGCGTTCCGCACTAGACTATCTGGCGCAGGACGTAGATAAGTTCCTGGCGCTCACAGACTCACCGTGAAGTGAAGCTTGAATCAGCGGGAGTTTTTCGGACGCGCAGGACGTGCCGTGCAGGCGTCGCGACAGGAGGTTCTTATTTTTAGCCTGCGCGCATCTCCCACTGAATGTCAGTTGAAACCCATCGGGCGGCTGCGGACCGTTACCTCCACCTGAGTATTATCATTTACCCGCATGACCCTGTGGTGGGGGTCTTACTGCCCGTTCATGCGGGATTTTCCATACGATTTGAAGTGAAATGGAATCATTTTTCTATAGACAAAAATTCTCTTTCCGAATACAATAGGAGTGGAAAATTAAATTATAATTGTTTTAATCAACAAATCATGCTGTCATCCAAACGGGTGGCAGCATGTTCCGTTTTAAGAGGTATGAAGATGATTCCCATTCTCAATTAAAATGAAAATTTTTCATTCTTACAGGTATTTATCAGGAAAAGAGGACAAAACCATGAACGAACAGGCTGGAACCATGAATCAAAAACTGAACGTCCTTCGCGCCGGTGTTCTCGGAGCAAATGACGGGATTGTCTCAACTGCAGGACTGGTTGTCGGTGTGGCCGGGGCGACAGGAAATACGATGACTTTACTGATATCCGGTCTCGCCGGGCTGGTTGCCGGCGCGCTTTCCATGGCCGGCGGTGAGTATGTGTCTGTCAGCACACAGAAGGATACGGAAAAAGCAGTTGTGGAGGCAGAAAAGGTCAGATTAAAAGAAGATTATGAAGGTGAAGTGAATGAACTGACAGACATCTATGTGGCCAATGGCTTATCGGAACAACTATCCAGACAGGTCGCCCTGGAACTGATGAACAAGGATGCCATTGGGGCCCATGCGGCCGCGGAGCTGGGCGTCAGGCCGGGCGAATACGTGAATCCATGGCATGCCGCCTTCTCCTCCATGTTCGCCTTTTCTATCGGAGCGATTCTTCCCCTGCTGATGATTGTCCTGATGCCGCCGCCGGTCAGAGTGCTGTTTACTGTGATTGCCGTTCTGATCTCACTTGCTTTAACCGGTTATATCAGTGCCCATCTCGGCGGTGCGCCAAAATGGCCGGCTGTCCTGCGCAATGTGGTTGTCGGTGCCCTGACCATGGGATTAACCTTCACGGTCGGCACGCTTCTATAAGAAAGGCACTCAGGCTGAGCAAGTCGCCGGCATCACAGAGGTCTGGTTTACCCAGGCCTTTTTCCGTAAAAAATTTTTTATGAAGTGAAACGTCAATCAGTGGGGGCTTGATTCCCCACTGATTTTTAGTTGTACCCATCGGGCTGCTGCGGGAAGTGATCCCCGCCCGGGCCTGTTCGTTTGCCCTCATCACCCTGGGGCGATGCTGCCGTTCATGGGGAATAAAGGATAAATAAGGCGGGTATCCGGACGGTCCCTGCACGTGGACCGTCTTTTTCAATGGCTGTCTGTTTCTCATTTTTCGTCTATAATGGTCTATATATATGGAATCGGTACGAGAAACGGGAAATCTGTTACGACGTTCTGGCGGGAGAGGAGAAAGACATTTGACAGGAACAAGAGAGACTTATATCCACAGGATTCATACTGCTGCAAAAAAGGAACCTGCAGATCTGGTGATTAAAAACGGCAAGGTGGTCGATGTGTTCAGTGGAACACTGATGGACACAGATGTCGCGGTCAGGGATGGCATGATTGTCGGCCTGGGCCATTACGAAGGAAAGAAAACACTTGACGCAGCGGGAAAATTCATCTGCCCCGCACTGATTGACGGGCATGTGCACATCGAGTCATCGATGCTTACCCCCGGTCCGTTTGCCCGCGTACTTGCGGCACACGGGGTGACCACGGCCATCACAGATCCACATGAAATTGCCAATGTACTTGGGACAAAGGGCATCCGTTTCATGCTGGAGAGGGCGCGGGACAGCCTGATTGACATCTATGTGATGCTGCCCTCTTCTGTTCCATGCGCCTCCTTTGAACACAGTGGTGCAACGCTTCATGCTGAGGACCTTGAACCGCTGTTTCGTTATGATCATGTCCTCGGTCTTGCTGAGGTCATGGATTTTCCGGCTGTGCTGCATGCTGATCCGCAGATGGTCGACAAACTGCTCATGGCGCAGAAACACACGTGGCGAATTGACGGGCACGGCGCCGGGCTCGATGCCGACGGAATAAATGTGTATACGGCAGCAGGCATCCATACCGATCACGAATGTGTTTCAATCGATGAAGCACAGGATCGGTTATCGCGGGGCATGTATGTCATGATCCGTCAGGGAACCGTGGCGAAGGATCTCAATCAGCTGATCGGACTGGTGAATGAGAAGAACAGCCGCCGTTTCCTGTTTTGTACGGATGATAAATATCCGGATGATCTGATTGCGGAAGGCAGCGTGGATTACAATGTGCGCCTCGCAATCAGGAACGGGCTTGATCCGATCACCTGCATCCAGATGGCTTCGCTGAATGCAGCCGAGTGTTTCGGCCTGCGGACAAAAGGGGCCATAGCACCGGGATACGAAGCCAGTTTTCTTCTTCTGAATGACCTTGAGTCCTTTCAGATTCACGAAGTCTATGTCCGTGGAAAACGGGTTGCCGCGGGCGGTGCAGCCGAAGAGGCGGGTAGTAGCTCATCGATTCCTGCCGCCTCCCATCCGCTGGTCCTGAACGGTCTTAAGCCTGACAGGCTGCAGATTCCCATTGGTGATTCGGGAAAAGCACATATTATTGAGATTATCCCCAACAGTCTGGTTACCCGCGAAAAAATAGCCAGGGTCCCGGTTAAGGACGGGAACTTTCAGTATACAGACAAGCAGGATCTTCTGAAACTTGCCGTTATTGAGCGCCATAAGGGACTGGGTACGATCGGACTCGGGATCGTCAGTGGATTCGGGCTGCACTCCGGAGCGATCGCAACAACAATCGCTCATGATTCCCATAATCTGGTAGTCACGGGACACAGCGATTCCGATATGCTGGTCGCCGCTGAACGTCTGAAACAGCTGGATGGCGGAATGGTTGTCGTTGACGGGGGCAGGGTCCTGGCTGAACTTGCTCTGCCCATTGCCGGACTGATGACGGACGCGCCGGCCGCTGAAGTAGCCGCCGCCCTGCAAAAACTGCGCGCGGCAGCAAGCTCCCTTGGGTCGGCCGAATCTTTTAATCCGTTTCTGACTCTGTCGTTTCTCAGCCTTCCGGTCATTCCAGACCTGAAGCTGACTGACACCGGCCTGTTCGACGTACGCGCCTTTCACCATATTCCGGTCTCTGCCGGATGATCCATTCAATGTTCCGACCCGGAAGGCCACAAGCCAGAGTAACCCATTGTTCTCGCTGACAGCAACGGCTGCTGATGATACCATGCAGAGAGATCGTAAAAGTCAGCCTGAAAGAGATTGATTCGCTGAAATTAAGATTGATCAATCAAAATGAGTAATCTGAAAATCGTTCGGCCGAAGTTCAGAACAGGGTATGCCCGCCCTTTTCGCGGATTCTAATAAAATGGATGATTGACACTTCATGGGAGGTTCTTTTCTTGACGCTGCCTGAAGCATTTACAGAAAAAATGACACACCTGCTGGGAGACGAGGCCCCCGCCTTTCTGGCCACATACCAGGAGAGCCGTTCGTACGGCCTGCGGGCGAATCTGCTGAAAATAACCCGTGATGAACTGGTGCATAAAAGTAGTTTTGCCCTGAAGTCCGTGCCTTTCTGCCCATCCGGATTCTATTATTCAGAAACGGATAGGCCGGGAAAACACCCGTGGCATCAGGCGGGCTTATATTACATCCAGGAACCCAGCGCGATGTTCGTTGCCGAAGTCGTTGGTGCCAAGCCTGGTGATCGAGTGCTTGACCTGTGTGCCGCCCCCGGCGGAAAGTCCACGCAGCTCGCTGCAGCAATGCATAACCGGGGATTACTCGTGACAAACGAAATCTATCAGAAACGGGCAAAAGTGCTGTCCGGAAATATTGAGCGTATGGGGATCACGAATGCCCTTGTCACGAATGAAACCCCTGAGCGTCTTGCTGCTTATTTCCCGGGCAATTTTGACAAAATTCTTGTCGACGCCCCCTGTTCGGGTGAGGGCATGTTCCGGAAAGATCCGGAGGCTGCCGAATACTGGAGCCCGGAGCATGTCCGTGAATGTGCGGCGCTGCAGGCCCGGATCCTTGAGGAGGCCTGCCGCATGCTGCGCCAGGGCGGAGTGCTCGTCTATTCGACTTGCACCTTCTCACCGGAAGAAAATGAGCAGCAGATTGAAGCCCTCCTCACCCGTTATCCGGATCTCGAACTGGTACCACTCAAAAAAAGCGACGGGGTTGAAGACGGCCGTCCGGAGTGGAGCCGGTCAAAAAATCCTGCCCTGCTCCGAACTGCCCGGCTCTGGCCGCACCGTCTCAGGGGAGAAGGCCATTTTGTTGCGAAACTGATCAAAAACGGACCTGCCCCGACTAAGAAACTAAAGGCAGCACCCTCTGCCGGAACATCCTTATTGAAAGACTACCGGACGTTTGAAGCCCAAGCCCTGACCAAGAGAAGACACGGCCGCTTTTTCTATCGAGGCAGCCAGTTGTATCTTCTTCCGGAAGACTGTCCGGATTTTGGAAAACTCCGGGTCATCCGGGCAGGACTTCATCTCGGGGAACAGAAGAAACACCGCTTTGAGCCGAATCACGCCCTCGCCCTTGCGGGATCTGCAACGTCATTTCAATCACTTCTCCCGCTCCTGTCATCAGGAAAAGAATGGGTACGCTATCTGCATGGCGAAACCCTGCCTGTTCCACCGGAAATAAAGGGCTGGACCGTGGTGACCATCGACGGCTGCCCGCTCGGCTGGGGCAAAGCCTTGGGCGGTATTCTGAAAAATTTTTATCCGAAAGGTCTGCGTCTTTACGGACTGAATCACTAACTATTAAAGGAGCTGGTCATTTGCCATTGCTGAATATTGGAGATGCCGTCGGTCTGATCTCTTGTTCAGACGGACTGTATCCGGATGAGAAGAAAAAACTGAGAAAGATTATCCGGACCCTGGACGGGATCGGCCTGGACATCCGGGTCGCGAGAACCATCTATCGTACTGAGGAAGCGCCCTTCAGTGGAACACCTGAAGCCCGGGCGAAGGAACTGATGAAGCTGTTTCGCGATCCTTCCGTCGAAGTCATTTTTGATGTATCCGGCGGCGACAGCGCCAATCAGATTCTGCCTTTTCTTGATTATGACGTGATCAGAAAATCAGGCACCCTGTTTACCGGCATCAGCGATCTGTCGGTGATCAACAATGCCATCTTCGCTCAATGCGGCCTCCCCGCCTGTCATTACCGAATCAAAAATCTCGCCGGTTCCTGTGCAACGGATCAGAAAGCTGTCTTCCTCAATTATTTCTCCCATCCGTCGGCACGGACCACCTTCAATTGCCGCTGGCTGCGCGGTCACAAAATGAGCGGCACGGTCGTCGGAGGAAACATCCGCTGCTTCCTCAAACTCGCCGGAACAGTGTATTTTCCAGATACCTGGCATCGCATTCTTTTCCTCGAATCGCTCGGCGGAGGGCCTGCCCGCATGGCCTCCCTTCTCGCCCAGCTTGACCAGCTTGGCGTGTTCAGCAGAGTCAGCGGTGTTCTTCTCGGCACGTTTACCGAAATGCAGTCACGAAACAGAACCCCGGCGATCGATCAGCTGGTTCTTGCGGTGACGGAAAAATATCAGCTCCCCGTCGCAAAGACGAATCAGCTCGGGCATGGAGAAGATGCTGTTCCTCTGCCGATCGGACTGCCGCTCACGCTGACGGACCCCGGTTTCGTATCTTAGGTAGTCGAAAGGGCCTTCTGTTTATTCAGCCGACTGGCACTTTTATCAATCCATCCGGTCAGCTGATCAGCCGGTAGCCACAATCATTCAGCTGTTCCGGTCAGCCGGTTCACAAAACGATGAGAAATGAGGGAGATACGGTGAAGAGGATCACGATCATGCTGATTTTGCTGATGCTGGTTGCAGGGTGCGCCCCGTCACCCTCCGGCTCTGTCCCTGAATCCCCTCCTTCTGGCGAACCTTCCGAAACCGTCCGTGTAATCCTACGAATCATGGATCATACTGACAAATACAGGTACTACGGGATCAGTGTCAATAAAGTACATCCGGATCCCGGCCAAACCATGGTTTTCCGAATAAAATATATCAAAAAGAAGACAGAAATCCTCCATCTCGATAAGGGAGATCCGTACCGGATTGACCTCGCACCTGCCGTAACCAACCCCATTGACGCCATGAAGGACGGAACATGGCTGAAGAAGAAAATAGAGCAGGCTGACCAGATGGATGAAAAACATGTGCCGATCAGAACCTATATCACACCGGTAAAAGACAATCAGACAGTCACTATCGAAATCAGCTGATATCAGCCATTGAACTTAAAAAGCATGATCAAACAGAAAGGACGGATCAGATGAAAAAATGGAAAACACTGCATTCTGATTATCTGTATAAAACGCCTTATGGGAACCTGAGAACAGATCAGTGCCTGCTGCCGAACGGCATGACCATTAACGATTACCATGTCATGGAATATGACGATTGGGTTAACGGTGTAGTGCTGACAAAGGACGGAAAGCTCGTTCTGGTTGAACAATACCGGCAGGGCGGCGGTGACTTTTTTCTCGAAATACCCGGTGGGAAAATGGAGAAAGATGAATCTTTTGAAGAAGGGATCCTGAGAGAGGTCAGAGAAGAAACCGGATACGCTTCTTCGGCCCGTCCGGTTCTTCTCGGAAACTATATGGTCAATCCGGCAGCTCAGAACAATCGCTTACATATTTACCTGATCCGTGAGGCCGTAAAAACAGCGGAGCAAAATCTCGATCCAACCGAAGACATCGCCATTCATCTCATTGACATTGATCAGCTGGACGACCTGATCCGCGCGCATCGGGTCAGAATCTCCTTTTTTACCGCTGCCGCCTGCGCCATGGCAAGGCCGTTCATCAATCGCTGAAACATCAGATGATATTGTGATTAAGCAAAAATTCCCGGTCGCGCATCACCGACTCATAATCATCGCAGCGGATCAGCCGATGATCTTCCGAGAACACCGCAGCCCGCCGGAAAATCCCTTCGACGTAGGCAAAGTCATGGGTTGAGCAAATGAGGGTTTTCCCGAGCTGATTCAGTTTAATCATAAACTGACGCAGGAAGCGTTTGGATTTTGGATCGAGATGATTCATCGGTTCATCAAAAATATAGACCTGAGGATTAAGTGCTACTACTGCGGCGATGGCGACACGCTTTTTCTCTCCTTCACTCAGGTGGTACGGCGGCCGTTCCGCGAGTCCTGAAATCCCGAGCAGACGCATCGAATCTGCAACTCTTATGTTGACCTGATCTTCGGTAAGCCCCATCTGATCCGGACCAAAAGCAATTTCTTCTTTGACACTGCCACAGAAAAGCTGTGTATCCGGATTCTGAAAGATTAAGCCGATGTGTTTATGAAGCTGCTGCGCGAATCGACGGTCCTTTAGCTTCTTTGCCGTGACCGCTTCTCCATTTAAAAGATATTGACCCTTTTCTGCCGTGATCAGCCCGCCGATCAGCTTCATCAGTGTGGATTTCCCGCTTCCGTTCGGACCGATGAAAGCCACCGCTTCACCGGGCTCGATACGCAGTGACACATCTTTCAGCGCCTCAAACTGATCTGAATAGCGATAAAAGAGATGCTGTAAATCAATCATCATCAATACAGACTCCTTATTTCAAAATAAAAAACAGGCAAACCGAAAGCAGGATAAAGCCGGCGCACAAGCCGTCGGCCAAATGAAAAGCCGGCTTTTCCCGCAACCGGTACGTTCCGGAAAATCCTCTGCAAACCATGGCTCCGTATAGTTCTTCAGCCATTTCCTTCGATTTCAGGAAAAGCGTGCCCGCGATACCCCAGACCGCATGCCTGCCCGAACTCCCGACGGACCGTGCTTTCAGTGCATAAAACAAATGAAGTGTGACTTCAGTCAGAATAAAAATATATTTCAGCGTGACATCAAAGATTAAAATAACTAGATCGGGTATATGGACGATTTTTAACGCACGGACAAGTCCATGCCGGGAGGTGGTCAGGGCAAGCAGACTGGAAAAGGAAACGCTCAGCCAGACCCTGGCGGTGACCAGAAAAATATGTCCGCCGAATCCGAACCACAGGGCGGGAATCAACGTCAACAAAGTAAAAGCGGCGCTGATCAGGCCGAGGGCGAGCACCCGCTTCAGCAGCCACAGCGGCATCATCGACAGAAGGACAAGCAGAATGACCGACATGACCTGAATATAAGCTGCAGTACCCAGAGAAATCAGCAGAATGAGCAGAACCACGGCCGGCAGTTTCACAGCGGGATGAATCTTCTCCGGCAGACTGCCCGTACGCCGCTGATCACGCAGGCTCGCCAGACTGCGGACAAGGTGCGTAATATTCTTTTCCACAAAGGATGTTTTCCCTGAACCGGTGTCGCAGGGCTCATCCTCAGCCAGCCAGTCCGGAAGATTCACCGTTTTCACTGTTCAGCATCCTTTTTCTTATGTATTTTCAGTAACCGGAACACGATCACGAGAACGGCCGTACCGGCAAGGGCGGAGAGTATATAGCCGATGACGTCCGGCAATCCGGAAAAGGTATAATCGGCAAGCGGTGCATGAAAATCAAAACCTTCTGCCATACCGTGCGGCAGATAGCCGAGTGCATTTCTCAGATCATGCCGGCTCCACTCACCCCAGGCATCCGCTGCTGCCAGCAAACCAAGCGGCGTCAAAAGGATTATGGTCATAAGAGCGACCATCAGTTTTCCCGCAGGCAGCACCTGTTTCTGACTCAGCATCGCCGGCGATACCTTCTTCAGAAAGGAAAGAACGCCTGCCGTGAAGGCGATTTCCGCCGCGCCGGCAACGGTCAGGGACGGGATCAGCATCGCCGGGACGGCAATCTCCGGCGGGTAAGGCGCATACAGCGGCAGGCCCCGGGCATCGGAGAAAAGCAGCGGCTGAACACCAAACTCAATACCGGCAAACAGAGAGGCCAGGTTGAGCGCCACCCAGGAAGCGACGGCAGCAGAAAGAATATTCCTGCGTGTCAGTCTGAGCAGCATGCGGTAAAAGGCATAGCCGGCATACGGCATCACAAAAGCCATGTTGAATAAATTGGCGCCCAGGGCGAGAAGCCCCCCGTCCCCAAAGAACAAGGCCTGAATGAGCAGGGCGGCGGAAAGGGCCAGGCAGGCCGCCGCAGGGCCAAGCAGAATAGAAAGAAGCGTCCCGCCGACCGCATGTGCAGTGGTCCCCCCGGGCACCGGAATATTGAACATCATAACAAGGAAGGAAAGTGCTGCGCCGACCCCGATCAGCGGGACACCGCCTGCCTGTACTTTTTTTCTGACACGCCGGATGGATACGGCAAGCACAGGAACCATTGCTGCCCCCATCACAAGACATGTTTCCGGGCTCAGATAATTGTCCGGAATATGCATAGACGACTCCTCCTCCGAAAAAAAACCGCGGAAGCCGAACATCCTCTCAAGCAGGATGCACATCAGCCTTCGTGGCTCATCTATTATCTATTTTCATGATCATTCAGGAAATTTTCATCAGGCTTTCGTAGTCTGCGACATTAATCATAAACAGGTTTCTGGTTTTTGTAAACCCTTTCTTTTAAACGTTCACTTTTTCTCCAACTTTTGCGGCAATCGCCTCATAAAGTCTGTCAATCCCCTCACCGCGCAGGCAGGAGGTCCGAAATACCTTTGCATCACCGTTCAGTCCGTTCACATCCGTTTCTACCTGTTGATCGTTGAAATCAAAGAAACGCATCATATCCCATTTATTCAGGACAACCAGGTCGGCTTTTGAGAAGAGAAGCGGATATTTTACCACTTTGTCGTCCCCTTCAGGGATACTGACCAGAGCTATTTTCATATCCTCGCCGACTTCAAACTCGGCCGGGCAAACCAGATTTCCGACATTTTCAATAAAAAGCACATCAATATCATCCAGATCAAAATAATCAAGCATCTTTTTCATGGACATGGCTTCAATATGACACGCCCCGTTTGTATTCAGCTGTACGACCGGAACACCCAGGGCATCCAGCTTTTCTGCATCAATCTGACCGGCGATGTCCCCTTCGATTACCGCCACCTTATAATGTGGCTGCAGTTTCTCAATCAATTGAATGATCAGACTCGTTTTACCGGCGCCTGGTGCAGCCATCATATTGATGGCATAAATCTTTTTTTCTTTTAAAATGCTTTTTACTTCATTACTGCAGTCTTCATTCCACTCCAGAAGCTGCCTGACTACCTTAATGGTATTCATGATCCGCCACCCCTCCACTGCTTCGGGAAATCTCTCGCATTCTATTATATAATATTCAGAGACAGACGTTAGAAAAATTTCAACCAGGCTGAAAGGAATTGTTTATGAAAATTGCTGTACTGGATGGTCAGGGCGCAGGGCTTGGCCAGTCGATCATCAAAAAAATCAGGCAGGAGCTGCCGCAGAACACATCCATTATCGCCATTGGTACAAATACCTTTGCCACATCAAAAATGGTTCGGGCCGGAGCAAATATTGGTATCAGCGGTGAACAGGGCTTCTGTGCCTTCTGCCACAGAGAGTCGATCGATGGCATCATTGCACCGATCGGTATGATTCAGCCCGGTTCGATTCACGGCGAGGTCACCCGCCGTATCGCCCATACCTTTTCTGATCTTACCTGCCAAAAATACCTGCTGCCGATGCATCATAAACAGGTGATGATTCCCTGCACCGGGAAAATTCCGATTAAAGAACTGATACAGGCAGTCATTGAGGACCTGAAACAAAAAAGCAGGGAATCTCCTTGCTGAAGCGATCAGAAGCTCTGTCCATACCCCATCTCAAGGTACCGTTTCGCCTGTTTCATGTAGTGTTCAGCATCATATTTCAAATAAGCGGCATTTTCCTCTGTCAGTTCACGCCGCTTTTTTGCCGGCACGCCGGCGACAAGTGTCCCTGCCTCAACCACCTGATTTTCCAGTACCAGTGCACCGGCAGCAACAAGCGCTCCTTTTTTAACCACGGCTCCATTAAGAATTGTCGCTCCCATGCCGATCAGCGCTCCGTCTTCTACCGTACACCCGTGCAGGGTCACATTGTGGCCTACCGTCACATGTTTTCCCACCCTGACCGGATCAGATGTATCCACATGAACGACGCTGCCGTCCTGAATATTCGAACCTTCACCAATAAAAATACCGGACTCGTCCCCACGAAGAACCGCATTAAACCAGACAGATGCGCCGGCTGCGAGTTCTACCTGACCGATCACCTGTGCTCCCGGTGCGATAAAGGCAGACGGATCAATGCGGGGCACATACTCACCATATTGATTCATCACGGATCACCTCATTTTTATTTGATAACGTTTACACCCCTTATTATGCCACAAGTTAGCAAATAAGGAACGCGGTTTGTATGGCTTCGATTTCAATCGTTCTTGTCAATCCCTCTATAAGCGGTAGAATAAAGGATGTAAGCGATGCAGTGACGACCCGAAATTACATTCGGGAGCAGGGAGGCGTGGTGTCATGACATTGCTGCAGGATGGAATCACTTTTTTAAATTTTGACGGGACATATGAATACCAGCATCGTCTGACAAGGCATCTTTCTCATCAATGGATTGATTTCAGGACTTTGCGTGGAACCAGCCTGTACTGCTCGCCGGAAGCCTTTTGTGCGATCCGGCGGAAGCTCGCTGCTCATCCCGGCCATGGCCTGACCTTTATCGGAAGCGGCAATTACCATTATGTGGCACTGGCACTGATGGAGGAGCTGTCGCAGCCGTTCACTCTGATCCTGTTTGATCATCACACCGACCTGAATGAAGGACAACTTGGGTCCTTGCTGTCGTGCGGTTCCTGGGTGCATCAAGCCATCAGGCGCCTGCCTCATCTTCGCCAGGTGATCATAATCGGGCCTGATCCCCGGACTGCCGAACAGGTACCCCTGTCGATCAGGCGTCACGTTGTCATCATACCGGACAGCAGGCTCCCGGAAATGCGGCGTCTTGATCAATCGATTCCGACCGACCATATTCGAATCAGTATCGATAAAGACGTCCTCTCGCCGGAAGAAGCCCGGACCAACTGGGATCAGGGGCATCTTCGGTTAGATGAGCTTTGTCGCATGATTGATTTTCTTGCTCGCAGCAAAAAAACAGATGGAATCGATATCTGCGGCGAGTGGCCGACCCGGCCGCATGAGCAGTTCAATCCGCAGGCCGTAGCGTGCATCCATAAAAATGAAGCGGCCAACCTGAGGATCATGCGATTGTTCAGCAGGCTTCTCCGGGGATCCGGTATATCTGTATGAAAAAAAGGACTGACCCCGGACTCTTGTTCCGGCTTTAGCCCCTGAATCATCTTTTGCGGAGTAACACATATCAGGCCCAGATATCTTCAAGCTTCCAGGCATTCTGTTTAGGTGAAAAACGTGTGGATTGCCGCGCAAAGCAAGTACATATTGCTAGAGTATCCAACAACAGGACTTGATCAAGGCCAGGCTTTTCCACCTATTTATCTTTTTATAAAAGGTCAAGGTCCCGCCTCTAAGAAAGGGTGGAGTTTTCCAATCAGGTGGGATAGAGCCCCCAACTGATTTCTCGATGTTTCAGCCTGCTAGCTGAGCTCATTTCTATCTATCGACGCCCCGACTTGCGCTGGAAGGCCCAGCCGCTTAACAGTAATGCAATGCCCAGAAACAGAATGCACCAGCCAATTGCCCACCAGGCGCTGCCATCGATCGGTGTATTCGTCAGAAGCCCTCGGATGGTTTCAATAATTGGCGTAATCGGCTGATTGTCAGCAATCACCCGAAGCCACTCTGGCATCGTGTTCGTTGGAACAAAAGCACTCGATAGGTAGGGAAGAAAAAGCAGCGCAAATCCATAACCGCTGGCAGCAGTCGGACTCGACGTCAGCAAGCCAATCGCAGCAAATAGCCAGGTGATGGTCAGGATAAACAGAAGTATGATGCCAATCGCCCCAAGCCATTCATAAAAGTGGGCAGATGGTCGGAAGCCGACCAGCAGGGCGATTGCGAAGACAACAGCTGTCGCAAGTGAATTTCTGACGACACTGGCAACAACATGGCCGTTAATGACAGCCACACTTCGAATCGGCAGCGTTCTGAATCGATCGATAATTCCGCTGGCCATGTCACCGGCCACATCAACGGCTGTGCTTGATGAGCCAAATCCGGCGCAAAGGAGAATAATCCCTGGAACAACATAAGTGACGTAGTCTCCGCCCGGATCAATCGCCCCGCCAAACACGTATGTGAACATCAACATGAGCATAATCGGCAGCACAATCGCCATGATCAAAGCTTCCGTGTCTCTTAAACTATGACGGATACTGCGCTTCACAAAAACCAGATTGGTGACTAGCCAAGTAGCTTTCTTTGCCTGTTGCGATGATGGACTCATTGGGTTCATTGTTTCGCTTCCTCCTTTTTATAAGACGTAAAAGCGAAAAATACGTCGTCGAGACTGGGCTGCCGAATGGACATTTTAGTTGTTTCGGGTAATGCGTCCATTTGGTTAGTGATGACGGCCTGAATATCCCGTAAGTAACCATTTGTCGGGCTTTCACTAATGACTTGGCCCTCAGCGTTCCGGAACTCGACAACTTCTCCGCCGATGCGCGCTTTTAGTTCAGACGCTGTCCCCTGGACAACCACTCGCCCATCAGCAATCAATGCAATATGATCCGCCAACTGGTCAGCCTCTTCCAGATATTGAGTCGTCAGAAAAATCGTCATCCCCTGCTTTTTCAGGTTCAAAATCATCGCCCACAATGATCTTCTGCTTGCTGTATCCAGTCCCGTCGTCGGCTCATCAAGAAATAAAATAGGTTTTGCGACAATCAGACTGATGGCCAGATCAAGGCGCCGGCGCATACCTCCGGAGTACGTTTTCACTCGTTTATGCGCTGCGCTGGCCAAATCAAACTGCCTGAGCATCTCTTCTGCCCGCTCGCGCGATTCTTTTACTGTCAATCCGAGCAGGCGGCCCATCATCTGCAGATTTTCCTCTGCGGTCAGTATCTCGTCAACCGCCGCAAATTGTCCAGTTAGACTAATCGCCGTTTTTATTTGCTCCTTATCCGTGTGCAAATCATAGCCAGCTACCTTCACAGAACCTGCATCCGGTTCCACCAATGTTGACAAAATATTTATCAATGTCGTTTTTCCTGCACCGTTAGGTCCCAACAGCGCAAAAATACTGCCCTTCGGCACTGTAAAATCGATTTTCCTAAGCACATCGTGACTGCCGAATGATTTTTTCAAACCTTTTACCTCGATAGCAAATCCAGGCATGTTAAAAACCATCTCCCATCTGTGTATATTATATATAGTTTATTGAATACACAGTATATGTCATATACAATAAAATAGCAATCCTCTTAACGCTTTTTCATAAAATGTTTAAAGTCAATGCTCCGAGCTTAATCAGAAGAATGATGCAGGAGGGGTTTTTAATGGATCATGACGAGGAGAAAAAACAAAAATTACCGCATGGCGTCGCGCTCAGCTGGGGATTGGTCAAACCGTCCAGACGTGGACCGAAGCGTGAGCTGAGTATTGAGCAGATTGTTGATGCCGCGATTGTTATTGCCGATGAGCAGGGGCTTCAAGCGGTTTCAATGAATCGTGTGGCTTCCTCGCTCGGCTTCTCAACCATGTCGCTTTACCGATATTTTCAAAGCAAGGACGATCTGATCCTGCTGATGCAGGATGCAGCCGCCCGCGACATACCCGCCACATCGAAAGAAGCAGGCGATGACTGGCGGGAGAATATGCGCGCATTTGTGTACGCCAATCTGGAAATATACACTGCTCACCTCTGGTTTCTGGAAACACCGATCTACAGTGTACCGATGACCCCGAACAGCCTAAAGTTTGTGGATTGGGCACTCGGAGGCATGCGAATGCTTCCCATCAATAATGCAGAGAAAATGTCCTTTATTCTATTACTTAGCAGCTATGCGCGCGCGTGTGGTATCATCAAGCGGGATATGATTCGCGCCAATCATGCCGGAACAGATACTGACACATTTAGTGGAAAAGGTTATGCAAAAAATCTTGCCAAATTAGTCACGCCCGAACACTTTCCTTACCTGCACAGCGTTGTAGCTTCCGGCGTTTATACAGATGAAATGGAATACGAAAATGATGATGTGTCGGATATTGGCAATGACTTTGACTTTGGTCTTGAACGGATTCTGGATGGAATCGATCATTATCTGACGTTGCGTGGGTTTAAAGAAAAAGGGGAAAAAAATCGGAGTCATGAGGATAACTGATGAAACACTTAAACCCGCTTGATGGAAAGAAAATAAAAATCATGAAATCCAAATATATGTAGTCATACCTTAATAGATAAATTTCATGTTTAACTCTGTATTGAAAATAATTAAAGGTCCTTAAGCAACCTGTACCTAAGAACCCTTCAATAGAATTTTTTATTAATAACCCGAGAGCCCCTCTGTCTTGATATGATCCTCATTGGCACCGACATTAACGAGCATCTTATACATGTCTTTAACCATGCCGGCAGGACCAGACAGGTAGTAAACGGGTTTGCTAATCTCTGTGACATACCGTTTTAATATTTTTTCATCAATATAACTTAACTCTGTTCTCCATTCATCTGATTCAGCTTCAGTCACAACAAGCACAAATGTAATGGGGATTCTTCTTGGAGAAATTCTCAAAATCAGGCATAAATGGTAGCGCTCTATTCGAATACAGCAACGTAATATTGTGGGAGATTTGGACATGTGTCGCCTGAGCAATGATACTTCTTACAGGCGTAATCCCCACCGATGATAAATACCACCGTACTCAACTTTTTCATCATAGAGTATTCTTCTATAAGTGTTTGTTCAACACATCTTTACCACCTGTCACGGGAATAACAGACCCGGTAATGAAATCCGAATCTTCATTGCAAAGAAAAGAAATAACACGGGCAATGTCTTCTCCAGTGCCTGGTCTGCCTATTGGATTATTTATATCACTTTGATCTCGAACATTTTTAATCTTCATTTCTTTATACTCACCCCGAATATCTCCGGGACAAACCATGTTAACAGTGATGCCATTTTCGGCCTCTTCGATAGCGAGTGTTTTAGTCAAAGAAGCCGCTCCGGTTTTTGCTGCAGCATAAGCAGAACGAAATTTCCATGCCGGAGCTGTTTCCACTCGATCAAATCCAATAGTTATCATTCGTCCCCACTGTTTTGTACGCATGATTGGAATGACTTCTTTTGATAAATAAAAAACACTGCTTAAATTTCCATTAACCATGGAATTCCATTCCTCAACCGTGTAATCACTTAGCTTTTTCCGTTTTTTTATAAATGGCCCGGCATTATGAATCAGAATATCGATGCTCCCCATCGCAGAAAGAGCCCGGCTTACAAGTTTTTGAACATCTTCAAAAAGAGAAATATCTGCCTGAACAGCAATGGACCGCACGCCATACGTTTCAGAAATAAAACGGGCAGTCTCTTTCGCTGCTTCTGCGCTGTGAACATAGTTTAATACGATATCTATTCCGTTTTTTGCTAAATCTATCGCGGTCCGCTTTCCCAAACCGGTTGCGCTCCCGGTTATTAAAGCCACTTTATTGTCCAAAAAAATCACCCTTAAGTGGTAAAAGTTCTTCAAAAATTCCATTACTTTGGAACGGTAAATGTTTCATCAAGTGATTCGGATAAATAACTGTTATTTATGGAGTAAGGATAGAAACTCGTCCCTTGCACTTTGTTTATCTGCAAAAACCCCACGAACAGAAGAAGTGGTTGTCGATGAATTTGATTTTTTTATGCCTCTTCCACACACACACATGTGCCTGGCTTCGATCACAACCATTGTCCCTTTTGGCTCAAGAATTTCTTCAATAGCTTCAGTGATTTGCGTTGTCAAACGTTCCTGAACCTGAAATCTTTTGGCATAGCCTTCGACCATCCGGGCAATTTTGGAGAGTCCCGTTATTTTCTTATTTGGGATATAGCCAACATGCGCCACTCCAAAAAAAGGGGCCAAGTGATGTTCACACATAGAATAAAAATCAATATCTTTTACCAAAACTAATCCCTGATGTTCAACATCAAATGTTTTTTTCAGATGGAGCTTGGGATCTTCCCGATACCCTTCCGTGTACTCAAGGAATGCCTTAAGGACCCGATAAGGCGTTTCTTGCATACCATCCCGGTGAGGGTTATCCCCACATAAGTTAATAAGATCCTTAACAGCGTCCATAATATGGTTACCTTGCTCTAATTTTTTATTTAATTCCAATGGGTTTTCAAAAGTCTCGGGAAAAGTTTTGATCATCAGTGTGCGCTCTTTATTATCCATTAAGTTGTTTTTTCCTGTTGTGTTCATTGACTCTTACACTCCAATCATTGTTATAATAGACGAGTAACACTTTTACAGTCTTCACTCCTCAAGGGTGAATGGGCAGGAATCTTTATCAATCGGTTGATCAAGTAAGATACGAAAAACGCATCGTCCGTCTCCATTTTGAAATCGTTCTGTTCTCTCCACCTTATATCCCAGCAACTGTGTTAGGGATGACACGGTGACACTGCATAGTGCGGGCCTTTTCATTGCGACATTCAAAAAGGGACAGTTGTGCTCAATGAAACAAATCGCATTCCCTGACTCTTCAATTTCCATAAACGCATCGTCCTGGAGATAAAACCCTTTCAAAGCATCGACCCGTTCATTCAACGATAATCCTTGTAATTGAGGTTCCCACTTCTTAATGCGCGCTTTCGTCATTGTTTCTAATATCCTTAATAAAGCTTCCTGGCCAAGATTATCTGCTACGGTATCTATAATCTCCACAGTTAATTGATCGTAGTTTTTGGGGAAAAGGTGTTCACCTTCAGATGTCAGATAATACTGTTTGGCCGGTCTTCCACCAGATGAATCCCTGTTCTTCTTACTTTTTCTTTCGACAAAACCCTCATGCTTCAATTGAATAAGATGCTGTCTTAAGGCTTCTCCTGTGATATTTAATTTCGGCTGAATTGTGGCAATGGAGGCAGAACCGACTGCTTTTAAGGTTTTGAGTATCTCACGTTTCGTTTCCGGGAAGCTATTGATGTTCATCGCATTCGCCTCCTTATTGGCAATAATACATCAATATCCGTGTTCTTACTTCCTCATTGGTGCCGGTACACAAGTCACCACCATACCAACCACCGATAACCCTACAAATAAGACCCACGAGTGACCCCATACATCTTGATGCCTTCCGGTGAAACATCATGGATCCTCAAAAAAAGCTGCCAATAAAGAAATCGACAGCAGCGAGTATGATGGGCAAGTGAAAAAGTGCGGCTTTTTCTGCCGGATGTTTTTCGGGAATCAAAATGGAATCAATAAATCCGGGCACAGCAGCAATCGCCGAAAATGGCGGTCCAACGACAATACGCCAAAATCCAAGTTTCCACCCAAATAGATGCCCATTACTAAAAGATTTCAAAGAAACGGGACAGGCAAAAGACCCAGAGGTATGTGATTTTTCTGTTACATTTATCATATGCCTTCTATTTTAGTTTTGCAATTTTTTAATTGGAAAACTTGTTAAAACAAGCGTAAAATGTAAAAAGAAGGATCCTTTTACATTTATGTTTTCGAATCCTAACATTACATTTGTAAAAAATATAAACTTCCCAGGGGGGATTCTAGTGGAGTCACGCTTAGATTATTATACAATCGCACCCGGAGCTGCAAAAATTATGATGGAGTTTGAAAAATATATAAGGTCCACAAACCTCGATTCAACACTTTTGGAATTAGTTAAGACACGTGCATCACAAATAAACGGGTGTGCGTTTTGTTTGGACATGCATACGAAAGATGCCCGGGCAAATGGTGAGACGGAACAACGACTTTATGGATTAAATGCTTGGAGAGAGACGGATTATTATAGTGAACAGGAACGAGCAGCACTAGCACTAACGGAAGCTATAACGGAAATATCAGTAAAAAATGTACCCGATGAGTTATATCAAAAGGTAAGAGAACGATTTAACGAGAAGGATTTTGTTGATTTGGTCTACGCCATCATTACAATCAATAGCTGGAATCGTTTGGCGATCACCATGCGTGCCGTCCCTGGCACATATCAGCCAAAGGCGAGATAAGAAGATGACCCCCACCTGCCAGCCATGTTCTAAGAAATTTATGAAATTTTAATCTTTGATTTATTGCTCACTTACTCTTCAAGTCATGAGTAAGTGAGCATATGTTTTTATTGTATTGGCATCTTCAAACAATATATAGCACTGAGGCGAATCCAGGCCATTCATACTGGAAAAAATACCACAAACATTATATACATTTTATAGAAAACATTGAAATATTCTGCCTTCAGCTAATCCGGGCCCTGCCAGCCTTTAGTATCCCAGGGTCTTATTTTACTTTTCCCCTCGAACTAATTGAACCGGCAATATGTATTCTTTTTTTGCTTTCACTTTCGTCCCATTAATTTTAGCAATTATGATTTTGACTGCCTGATCAGCTATGTCATGAATGGGCTGCTGGATTGTCGTTAACTGTGGAAGGCAGATATGGACCGCTTGTGTCCCGTCATAACCGACTACTTTAATTCCCTGTTTTCCCAGATGTGATGCTTCGGAAAGAACGCTCGCAGCAACCAAATCGTCACTGGCAAAAACACCTTCCACATCCGGGTGTTCACGGAACATCTTTCTCACTGTCTCAAGAGTGTTTTTATAAATCAGGCTCTCAGCCGTCTCATAGGTCAACGGTGCATACCTGTGATCCCTCATGACTTGTTCATACCCGACTCTGCGACGGTTAGCCGGAGTCTCCAGATTTCCAGGGCCATTAATATGAATGATTTTCCGGCATCCCTGATCTATCAGCCATTGCGTGGCCATTCGTCCACCCTGAAGATTATCGGATGAAACAACAGGAATCTTATCTGACAGATAACGATCAATTGCCACAACCGGCAGATCTATTTTCGTATACTGAGGAATAAAGCGGTTATGTGCACCGACAATGATACCGTCCACCTGATTGCGTTGCAGCATGTCAAGATAAGCGATCTCTTTATCCGTGCGGCCAAGGCTGTTGCATAGCAGCACTTTGTAACCCAAAGAGGCACAGATGTTCTCGATATGAAAAATCAGTTCACCGAAAAAAGGATTTTCAGTTGTTGGAAAAATTAACCCGATGAAGCCAGTTTGCTGATGAAACAGGGCACGCGCCAGATCGTTCGGATAATAATTCAGCTTTTTCATTGCGTGATTAACTTTTTTTCGGGTCGCATCACTGATATATCCCCGATTGTTCATGACTCTGGAAACCGTTGTCGGGGAAACACCGGCCATTTGTGCTATGTCTCTTATATTTGGTTTCATCTGAATTTTACTCCCATATACTCTTTTAATTTCCTTGATAATTACATTATAGCTTTAATCCCCTTCCTGCTGGCTAAAACTGTTGTACTTTCAATGAAGTGCAATAACCAAAGAAAAGTTGAATCCCGAATGATTCCTGTACAAGTGATGATCGCCGTCGTTTTGCCACGGGGCAAGAATAAAACCTGCGGAGTCTGTTCTCACAAGTCACTGCTTCACGGCCGTCCGGTCAGCGCGGGTGTCTACGACAATCTGTCCCATACCGCAGTAATGCTGTCCCGAAACAAATCAAGCGCTTCACCAGTTTCCCGCCATCCTCTTACCCAACCGGTGCGCAGCGTTCAGTCGCGCCGTCGATTGCATCAACATGTTTCTTTGCTTATTGTACATTTTTTAAGATACAATTAAAGGGCAGGGTTGAGGTGATCTGCGAATAACAGATCAAAAGATTCGGAACATTAACCAGCAGGAAGCGAGGATCAAAATGAATATCAGAGAAACCGAACTCCCAGGCATTGGGAAAAAGTTTGTACTGACAACAGACAGCGATGAAAAAGTCGTCGTCGTCATTCATGATGACGGGCGACGGGACGTTTATCACTTTGATGCGAACGACGCGGATGAAAGCATATCCAGCGTCAGTTTCACCGATTCTGAGGCAAGACAGCTGGCATCCATTCTCGGCGGCATGACCTATAAACCTAAAGCGCTGGAGACGATTGATGTCAATCTCGGCGATCTGGTGATTGAGTGGTATAAAATCCCCCGGGAAGCGCCGGTAGTCGGAAAAACGATCGGCGAGATTGGCATGAGGCAAAATTATCGAATAAATGTCATCGGTATCATTCGAAAAGATCAGGATAAGAAGCTGAACCCGGGAGTGGACTCGACATTCGAGGCAGGCGATATGGTCGTCGTCTCCGGCGAACGGGCGGATCTTAATCGCGCCTTAAAAGAATTGTTTCAAAAGGAAAGGGGGAACTAAATGGACCATCTAGTCCTTGAAGTGGGTACCGCACTTATCCTGATAGCGATCGGAGCTGTCATAGCCGGAAAACTCAAGTTTTCAACCATTCCTTTTCTGATCGTCATCGGCATGCTTGTCGGCCCGCATGCTCCTGAATTCGGTGTGATCAGCCTCCGCTTTGTCCAGAGTGCAGACCTCATTGATTTCATGGGACGGATCGGTATCCTCTTTTTACTCTTTTATCTTGGCCTGGAATTTTCAACCGGAAAACTGATCCGGTCTGGGAAATCGATCATCATCGGAGGCTGTATTTACATTGGCATCAACTTTTTTTTAAGCCTGATCTATCCGCTGGTGCTCAATTTCCCGCTTAAAGAAGGACTGATCATGGCCGGAATCACTACCGTCTCATCGAGTGCGATTGTCGCAAAAGTGCTGGTTGATCTGCGAAGGACCGGGAATACAGAAACCGAACTGATTCTGGGTATCATCATGTTTGAAGACATCTTTCTCGCCGTTTACCTATCCATCGTTTCGGGAATCGTACTTGGCGGCGACCAGACGCCTGGAGGAACCATACTGTCGGTCCTGATCGCTCTGGGCTACATGATGCTTTTCTTCATTATTGCCCGAGTCGGGGCGCCCATGTTGAACAAGCTGAAAATTAAATCCGATGAAATTTTTATTATCGTCGTGTTCGCAACTCTTTTTTTCATCGCAGGATTCTCGGAAACCCTTCACGTTGCTGAGGCAATTGGCGCTCTGCTACTCGGACTCGTGTTCTCCGAGACCGTACATGCAAAACGTATCGAAAAGATGGTTACTCCATTCCGCGACTTCTTCGGAGCTATTTTCTTTTTCAGCTTCGGCCTGAGCATTGACCCGACGCAGCTCGGCGGTGCAGTCGGAATCACGCTGGGAGCGGTCGTTCTGACGATCATCGGTAACTTTGCCGCCGGACAATTGGCCGGAAGAGCGGCCGGACTGTCCCATAAAGCTTCCTCGAACATTGGTCTGACGATTGTCTCCAGAGGCGAATTTTCAGTCATTATGGCCAATATGGGAATCGCCGGCGGATTGATGCCCATACTTCAGCCCTTTTCAGCATTATACGTCCTGATCCTCGCCATCCTGGGACCTCTTCTGACCAAAGAATCCAGACATGTATATCTTTTTCTGAACCGCATTTTCAAGTGGGAACGCGGCTCTAACCGGGGCCGGAAGAGACAGACCGACCACGATTGAATCTTTGATTTATTCATTTAAGGGACGTGTTCCCATTGTAATGAATGATGTGAACGAAAACATAGTTATGGCCTGGTCGACCCGCAATGATTCTGAAAATCTATTGACAAACATTTACTTTCAAACCCATGTCATGATGTATCATCCATCAGCCGGTTTTCACCGTTGCTCTCACTGCAGGTGTCATCCGGCATTTCATTTTTTTCCCCGCAAATGCCGCGTGGCACCAATGAAAATCACAGCAGACTACTTTGCGGGGTTTTCCACGGTAATTCCGGCGGAGGTTGATCCAGGCTGTTTGGCTGACTAATCAGCGTCCACGGAAATGTTCAGGCTGACGTACCGACAGAAATGATTTCAGGAACATTCGTTGCACCTGGCCTGACAATCTGCCATGATAAAAAAGTGCCGCCCGGAGAGGCGACACTTTTTTCAAACTTTAACAAGGCATTATCCTTTCAGAAATAAGCCTCGTTCATGTATTCACCGACATCAGGCGAGCTTTTTCAGGCTTTCACGGTTGAATGCCGGAATATCGTCAGGAGTGCGGCTCGTCACAAGATTGTGGCAAACAACAACTTCTTCATCTTTGTAGTTTCCGCCGGCATTTTTCAGGTCGACAGCAATCGATTTATATCCGGTAATGTTGTGACCCTTGACGGAATCCGCGGTAATCAGAAGCTGCGGGCCATGGCAGATGGCGAATACATTTTTATCCGCATCCATGAATGCCTTCGTAAATGAAACGAAACGATCATCGTCTCTCAGATTGTCCGGTGAATAACCACCGGCAATCAGCAGAGCATCAAAATCTTCCGGCTTTACGTCATCTATTGAAGCGTTCGCAGTGACTTTAGCGCCATGCTTACCGGTAATCGTTTCACCTTTCTTCCTGCTTATGACAACAACTTCGTGGCCGGCATCTTTATAAGCTTTTGCCGGACCTGTGAATTCTACATCTTCGAAGTCATTTGCGAGTACTGCAGCAATCTTCTTTGCCATAATGAAATATCCTCCTTCAGAAATAGTTACGGTTTACATTTCCCGGAATGCCATTTTTTTATTCTTCACAACCGGGACATGTCATGGGACCTGTGTCCTGTCACACTATCTTAGTCTAATAAGATAAACGAAGTGGATCAAATGATCTGCTCAAGATTGAAAATTATTTTCTTATCATCCGCCGAAACGAAACAGGTCTGAGTTTCCGATTGTTTTTAAAAAAAGGCTTGAGGTTAACGTTACGTCAGGGTTTATGATACAGATGTCAGGGGGTGATGAGATGGCTTATACGGTGAAAGAACTGAGTGATCTGGCAGGGGTCAGTGCCCGGACCTTGCGTTATTACGACAAAATGGATCTGCTTAAACCTGAAAAAATCAATGCATCAGGTTATCGTATTTACGGGCCCGAACAGGTTGACCTGCTGCAGCAGATCCTGTTCTACCGGGAACTTGGCTTCAGCCTGAAGACCATCCGGCAAATACTGACCGCGCCGGATTTTGATATTGAACGCGCCCTGACCGGGCAGGCCAACAGATTATTAGCGGAAAGGAAGCGTCTCGACCGGCTGATCGCGACAGTCAGAAAGACGCTTGCTTCCAGGAAAGGGGAAACAGACATGACCGATCAGGAAAAATTTGAAGGATTCAAAAATAACCTGATTCAGAAGAATGAAGACCAATATGGTAAAGAAATCCGTGAAAAATATGGTGAAAAAGCCGTGGACGACTCGTATAAAAAATTCGGCAATCTGACAAAAGAGGAATATGAGGACTCCGAAAAAACACAGGATGAGATGTTCGCCGAACTGCAGAAAGGGATGGAGGCCGGTGACCCGGCCAGTGAGCCGGCTCAGAAGGCAGCGGCCCTGCATAAGAAGTGGCTCAGTTACTTCTGGGGATTCTACACTCCTGAAGCGCACGCGGGGCTCGTTCAGATGTATGTGGACGATCCGCGGTTTACCGCCTATTACGACGACCGTGGCGGCAAAAAGACAGCGATTTTCCTGCGAGACGCCGTACGTATTTTTACGGGGTTTGCCGATAAATAAAAAGAACAGGAAAGAAGGCCTTTTCATTTAATGAGAAGGCCTTCTTTCCAATTTATTCACCCGAAGTGACACGTTTCCCGCTGCCATGTTCGTTTCTGAATTGCAGGCTGATTTCTTTTACGTTCCTCCTGGCAAGACGAAAGAGACGCGGGAACTGAAAGCGAACATTGCAAAAGTTGGAAAGCCGGATCAGGATCCGGTTTACGGAGTTCACGAGCCTTTATCTGATGCATGGCCAAAATGAAAAGAGGAGCCGGAGCAGCTCCTCTTCCCTGGGATAGAATGACTATTATTGGAGATCTCGTTCCCAATTGTGCCAAGAAATTCCGGAATTTTGTTGCTTTTGAAAGTGCCGTTAAATTTCTTTGTGGTGGTTCAGACTATTTAACGGCTCGGCTTATGATGGTCTTTTCTATCTCGAGTATGACAAAACAAAGGGCAGGATGAGGGATCGGCGAAATTTTCGTTGCGAGTTCAACCCAAATAATTACGATAGAAAAGCAAAAACATTTTTTGTTGAAAAAATTCTTCCGAACTTGAAAAACGCGGGATTTTCAAGGCTGGATTTGGCATTTGACGTATCAGAAAACTTGAATGATCTTCTGGTTATGACAGACATTCCTCTGAAACAAATTGTCATTTATGGTCGAGATGGTGCGGTAGAAGCTCGTTATTTTGGCAGTCGAGATAGTGAGCGTTACATACGAATTTACAACAAAAAAAAGAGCGCAAGGATAAAGCCGATCAGGAAATTGATTTTGAAAATTTGTGGAGGGTCAAATTTGAGTTGAAGCGTCAGACTGTCAATTTATGGGACAAGTCACTTGATAATTTAACGATAAAACAGCCGGACATTTGCTCGATTAAAGATTTCAGAACTCGTTCTGCTATTGGGTATCTCCTGCTTTCTGACCAAACAGAGTGGGGTATATCTGGTTGACTGCTTTTCCCCAAAACAAATCTTTTTGACCTATCAGAAACGGGGAACGATGGAAAACTACATCAAGGAAGCCAAATCTGGGCTTAGCCTGAATCAACTGCCCAGCCACAAATTTCAAACCAATGAAGCGCGACTGATGCTCAGCTTGCTCGCCTATAATTTGACCAATTGGATGCGTACGTTGACGTTCCCGGAGAAGCAGAAGACCATGCAAATCGAAACCATCCGCACGAGGATCGTGAAGGTAGCGAGTAAGTTGGTCCGATCCGGACGATCGCTCTATTTCAAGCTGTCTTCCAGTTTTGTCTATCAGACATTCTTCTGGAACGTGCTCAGCCGGATTCAAAAACTTCAAATCGAGTAACCAAAAAACGTTCAACTCGCTATTATAAAAACGCTCTCATACAATCAACTGGGTAAGTCTGTCTCAAAACGGCATTGTTTTACATGAATGTTCAGAAATTGATGTTCAAAGGCACTTTTCCATTCAAAAAATCAAGTGAAATCAGATTACCTGTATTCTGATGAGCGAAATTCCGAAAAAATGAAGAACGGTGAATAATTCAGGTATATTTATATTTTCTATTTAGTTTTCCTGAATCCCTTTTTTAGGGCATAAGGTTATCGCTTACCCGCCTACATATGAAACTTATTGAAGATCCGATCCCTGTATTTACGGTAGGTTCGGGTCTTTTGTATGGAACGCTTCTCCACAAGCTGATTAAATCTCAGTTTCTTAATCTTCAATTCACCGTTGAGCCGGATCCGTTCATCTTCATCCGTGCAGCAGCGGATCAGGTCCGTCAGTGAGACGATTTCTTTTTTCACCTGAAGCTCTTCAGGCAGATAGCCGGCGTTTTTCAGCATATGATACCCGGCACGCAGATCTTCAGGAACAGATGAAAGATCCTCGAATTTCTGCGGTTTTCCTCTGCCGGGTAAATCATCAAAAGCCCCGTCTTTCATTCCCTGTTTGATTTTCTCGTCAGCCAGAATGTCGATAATACTCATCCATTCTCCGCTCCTTTATGCCGGAGTGTCACCCTCTGTATCTTTACGCTTTTCTGAATAAAGCTGTTTCAATGGTTCCTGCGCCGGGCCATCGATCACTTCGCCTGTCGCCCGGAAACGCGAGCCGTGGCACGGACAGTCCCACGTCCGCTCGCCCTGATTCCAGTTTACTTCACAACCCATGTGCGGACAAGTGGTATCTACAATGGTCAGGCGGTCATCGAGACGCTTATAGGCCCCCGCCCTTTTGCCGTTAAAGTGGATCACCGCCCCCTGATCGCTGCCGAGGTCATCCAGTGAGCCGCCCCGTTCGATTTTGCCTTTGATCAGGTTTCCGGCAACGGCACTGTTTTCGATGAAAAAGCGTTTGATCATGGGATCCGCTTCAAACCGTGCCGGGCTGAACAGATCGGTATAAGGATTATTCCTCTCCAGCAACAAATCCGCCAGAAGATTTGCCGCAAGGGTCCCGGTCGTCATGCCCCACTTACGGAAACCGGCTGCCACATAAACGTGCGGGCGATTCTTCGCCATCCGGCCGATGTAGGGAATCTTATCCACTGTCGTATAATCCTGTGCCGACCAGAAGGCCATTTTCCGGTTTTCGCCAAGCACGGCGTTGGCAAAACCTTCAAGCCTCTGATAATGGATATCGGTACTTTCCCCGCGGCCGGTTTTATGATTCTCGCCGCCGACGAGTACCCCTTTTTTCCCGGACAGCGACAGGCTGCGCAAAGACCGCTTCGGATCCGATGCACTGATATACATCCCGTCCGGAAACGGCTGATCCGTCTCGCATGCCATCAGATAGGAACGTTCCGGGTACATTCTGGAGAAATAAAACCGGTTGTCGTAAAAAGGGAAATGGGAGCAGATCAACACGTCACGGCAGTGGATGGCAAACCCCTCTCTGGTGTGAACAACCGGAGACGGTCTCTCATCAAGGTCGACGGCCAGTGTCTGCTCGTAAATCGAAACACCCATTCTGACCAGTTCCGCGATCAGAAAGTGAAGATACATCAGCGGATGGAACTGGGCCTGATCCGGCATCTCCAGCGCATTTTTTATGTTCATCGATAGATTAATTTTCTGCTTCAGACTGCCGGGGATGCCGAGCAGGTCATACGCTTCCTTCTCTTTCTCAATCTCTTTGGCTTCTTTGTCTGTTGTCGCGTAGACAAAGGCCGGATGCTGCGTGAAATCGCAGCGCAGGTCATGGTTTAAAACCATCTGTCTGATCCACTCCAGGGCTTCACTGTTCGCGTGGTAGTAAAGCTGAGCCTTTTCCTGGCCAATATGTGCCAGCAGTTCGTTATAAATCAGGCCATGCTGTGCCGTGATTTTTGCCGTCGTATAGCCGGTCGTTCCGCTGGCGAGCTGTGCCGCGTCGATCAGCGTAACCTTCATCCCGCGGCTTGCCAGTACATAGGCCGCCGTGATACCCGTGATTCCTCCGCCAACAACCAGTGTCTCCGTCTCAATATCGGTGTTCAGTAATTTAAAAGAAGGAAAATGCACGGTATCCCGCCAGATAGATGAGGTTTTCTGAGGAAAACTGCCTACCCGTTTCTTTTGATCCATGGGAATCCCCTTTACAAGTAAGTTATCTTCCCTCAGTTTCTCCATTATCTCACCGGATCATGCTCTAAAACCCGTATTCATCTCAATACAAAATCACCGGAATTCGTCCGTACCTTAATGTGATACTTGCCGTTCCCCTTTCGGCCGATAATCAGATCCTCCGATTTTTCTTTATAGAGCAGGCCTTTCGTCATGACTATTCCTTCACCGGAACGTCCGCGGTAATCAAGCGTCAGAGAATCCGGATCCTGATTAAAGCCGATGATCACATCACCACTCGATGCTTCTGCAGAAAGATTACCGGATAACCGTTCACTTTTTAACACGAGGTCACCTGCATCCGCCCGCGCCGAGAGATCCCCGCTGAAATTTCGGACTGTAATGTCACCGGACGACGCGTTCACATAGGAGTGTCCCGCCACAAAACCGGTCAAATCAATATCACCGCTGCGCGTCGTGACAGAGACCTGATCCAACGCACGTGTCTGTTTCAGCACGATATCTCCACTCGACGCTTTCGCCGTAAAGCTCCCCGGCGCCTGATTGTTTTCAGCCGTAATATCTCCTGAGTTGGTTGTAACAGACAGGTCATTTGCCCGCAGGGACTGTACGGAAACATCTCCCGACCCTGAATGGACAGTGATGGATTGATATAATTGCGCAGGCACTTTAACGACCAGCTTTTTCCAGCCGAATGAAAACGCAAAAAATTGAGGATTCTGATCAGCAAGGATATGCAGTGCCTGGCCGTGTCTTTGCATTTCCAGTTTTGTCCTTCGGGTCATCTGCCCGTTCCCCCAGCCCTGAATTTCCGCAGTCAATGTGCGGCCTGTTGTCTTCTCAACCGTGACATCCAGCGATCCGGCGTCCACCTGTATTTCGCTGAGGTCCTGGCTGTCTGCCGTTTTTTTCTGCGCATCCGTTTTCTCAAAATCCAGCAGATCCGTTGACAGGAGTATCATAGCAACACCGATGATACCGATCAGAATCATTCCCAGAGCGGCGTAAATGAATTTTCTCATGACCTTTTCCTCCCCATGACGACATTGACGTTAAATCGAAGATAGCCTGCAAAGACACGCCAGAGAAACTTCCCGATGAAGATCATCGCGATGCCAAGCAGGATACCCGCCCCGCACAGGATCAGCGATGAAAAGAAAACAAAGAGAAAAGGCATTCCCCCTGAATCAAAAAGGGTACCTATCGATAGCAGCGGGCTGACAATAAAAACTGCCGAAACAATGCAGAACGAGAGATAGATTGACAAAATCCCCACGAGAGGACCGAGGACCACAACCAGATTAAAGAAAATCATGCCGATGCCTGCCAGAATGCAGCGTGTGACGTTTGCCACCGGCTGCGGCCTTTCCGATTTCGTCGCTTCATAGTCGGAGCGTGCTTCTTCAGCAATCACCTTTGGATCACCAAGCTCGCGGATGATTTCTTCTTCCTTTTTTCCTTCATTAAAACCGATTGTGAAGTGTTCTTTGAAGTCAGCAAGGATTTCCTGCCGTTCCTTTTTTGGAATCTCGCGAAGAAGCCTGTCAAGCTCATTCAGGAACCCGTCTTTATTCATCACGCTGCACCCCCTTGATAAACTGGTCAACTGCCTTGGAAAATTGTTTCCATTCACGAATTAATGCTTTCATGTATGACTCACCTTTTTCAGTGATCGAATAGTATTTTCTCGGTGGGCCTTCCGTCGACTCACTGAGGTAGGTCGATAAATAGCCTTCTTTTGTCAAACGCCTGAGCAGTGGATACAGCGTCCCCTCTGCAACCTCTATCTTGTCTGAAATATTCTGGGCCAGTTCATAGCCGTACTGATCTTTGTCGGCAATGAGGATGAGTACACACAACTCCAGAACCCCCTTTTTGAATTGTACATTCAAGCGGATCACTTCCCCGTATTAGTCAGATCACTGTTCACTACTGATTATTATTCACTAGTGGGGCAATTGGATTACTCACATTTTTGCACTTATATTATAATATATGACACAGTACTGAATAATGCAAGGCAGTATTGAAATTTTTTTTGCGATGTTGACTTTTTCATCACGCCAGGCTAAGCGGCCCAACTTTTCCGGATTGGCAAAGGTTTGCCTTCCTGGCCGGGCAAATCTTCTTCTGCGTTTGCGATCCCTTTCAAAGTCGCAACAGACTATTTCCCATCTTGCAAGGGCCTTCATCCCGCTTACTTGTCATAGGATGTTTTGTCCTGAGAGCAAAAAGTAAGATAAGTGGATATTTTCCGGTTAAGGGGCAGAACGGGACGCTTTTCGAGGGTATATAAGCGGAGGTTTTCCGCTTATGCCAGGCAACAAGCTTCATTTTCCGTTTTCTCCAGTCAATAGTCGGAATCATTCCGCCTATTTTAGCTATTCTTAAATTGAATGACTAACGTAAGCGAAATTTTTCCGTCTATTCATCTGATCAGGCGCTTAACCGGATTCCCCAACCAAAAAGAGCGCATCCCAGGTAACTTCCCCCCGATCGTCCCTGATTGTTGATCATACATGCCCCTGTTTGGGAGAAAATAATTTTCAGGACTCCTAATCCTCTATAACATAAAAAAACTTCCCGGTACTGTTCGGGAAGTCTGAATGTCGTTACTGCAGAACAAAATCACCGGAACTCGTACGGACATCGACCCGATAGCGACCGTCACCTTTCTTTCCAACGATCAGGTGCTCACTTTTCTCCTCATAACTGAGCCCCTTCATGCGGATTTTCCCTTCACCGGATGATCCTTTATAGTGAACAAGAAAAGAATCAGCCTGTCTGTATGCCAGGGCCACGTCCCCACTGCTTGAATGAATCGCAACATCCCCCGCGAGGACATCGCTCTTGATTTCAATGTCGCCGGATTTTGCTTCAGCACGAAGCCGGCCGCGGTAATCCGAGACCGTCAGATCCCCGGAGTGCGTGCCGATGCTGATCGTTTCACCGGTCAGACCCCGGCAGTCAATATCGCCGCTTGAATTCTGAACGGATACGTCACCTTTTCCAAGGACACCGTTTAACGTAATATCTCCGCTTGATGCGCGCACGTTCAGTGTTTCTTTCGCCACGCAGTCATCCAGCTGAATATCCCCGGAGCGGCAGAGGAAGATCATTTCTCCTGCCATCAGCCGTTTTGCCATCATGTCACTCGACTGGCCGCTTGCGGTGATCCTTTCGAAAAGCCGGTCGGGCACATATACGGTGAATCTCAGATACTTGTTCCAGATCCCGCCGACAATATGAAACATAGACAGGTGACCCTGCTGAGTGATTCGGACCCTCAGCTCATCATCCCGGCGCAGCAGCTCAAGTTCAATATGCCGCGCTTCATCTTCACTGTGTTCGCCGCAGAGGGTCGCCTGCAGTTCGTCGCTTTCCGACTGAATCAGCTCCACGTCCAGCGATTGAGTCTCCACACTGATTTTATGGATCCCTTCAACAGACGCTGTTTTCTCCTGGTATGTTTCCACATCACAACCGCCCTTCATCATGACCTTATATTAAGGGTAAACAATTTGCCGGGAAAAAGGATCCGCCTGCAGGCTGAATCTCACTTTAATTTCTGTCATTTGGAAAAATAATACCGTTTTCTTTCCGGACTGTTTCCACGATCTGCAGGACGCTGCGACTGAGATCTCTGAGCTGTCTGTATTCTGCCCGGTCATTTTGTTCAAGAATGTCGGCAAAATGATGAATCTCATAAAGTTTATCATTATCCGAAACATGTTCCGCAAGAAGTTTCGTTTCTTTCGTATGAGCGTCCGTCCATTCCAGCCTGGCAATGTCCGATGCACTGTTGATGCTCAACGTCCCTTTCTCGCCATGAATCTCGGAAGGTGACTCCGAATGAGCGATTTTTGAGAAGAGCACCGTGCAGATCAACCCGTCGTAACGCAGAACCAGCGTCCCGCTGCCGTCAATCCCATTTGAAAGCCGGACCGGAAAATACGTTGCTTCCTGCGGTGTGCCGAACAGTGCGACCGCGACATAAATCGGATAGACACCAAGATCCTCGAGCGCCCCGCCTGCAAATTCCGGTGAGAAGATATTGGTCATGTGTCCGGAAAGAAACTGGTCATAACGCGACGAATACTGGATCTGCTTTAGAATGGCCGAGCGCAGACGGCCGGCCCGCGGCAGTTCTTTCTTCAGCCGGTGAAAAACCGGGGTCTGGATATTGCGGATGGCTTCGAAGAGAAAAACATGGTTCTGCTCCGCCAGTTCAAAAGCCTCATCGAACTCTCTCCGTGTGACAAAAACCGGTTTTTCGCAAATGACATGTTTCCCGCCGCTGAGCATCTGTTTCACCTGTTTAAAATGCAGTCCATTTGGTGAAGCCACATAAACCACATCGACATCGCGACTTGCCGCAAGCGCTTCAAGTGACGTGAACCACGTGCTGCCATGATGTTTTTCAGTAAAAGACCGTGCTTTCTCCTCTGTTCGCGAATAAGCACCTGCATAGTCAAATCTTCCGCTCTTCTTTACCGCCTGCAGGAATGAATCCGTAATTTTGCTTGTCCCAATCGTAGCCAGTCTCATGCTGTCTGTCTCCTCCCTGTTGATCCTTTTTCTTTCATTATAGCGGAAGGTTGATCGGCTGACAGCCTTTCCAGGCGCAGACGGTCAAATATAAAAAATTATACATAAAGAAAATGTACCTGTTTCTTTTCATTATAAATGAGGGTAGAGATACGGATTTCGGGGGATTTTACCGTGAGACCTTTTATTAAGAAAATCAGCAGCCGGCCTTTTTCCGTCGGCTTTATCCTTCTTTACGTCCTGCCGCCTGCAGGTATGGCCTGGTTCGTCGTTCTGGCGATGATGAAGTGGGGCGATTCGATCAGGAGACGCCGCCTGATTCCCGGGGACTCAATCAGCATACTGCTGACGATGATGATTCTGGCGTCCGTCGGTGCGGCACTGAGTCATCATCAATATATGGATTTTCTTTCAACCCTGATCCTGACTGGATACCTCGGTATCTATCTGTGTCTGCTTCAGCAGCCGGTCCGCTTTCCCCTCAGGCGATTTGTCTGGATCACCATTTTCGGCGGCGTGTATCTGTTTGTTTCCGATCATCTGTTCAGATTCTTCTCATTTGACTCACCGGTTGGTCGTGCGATGGCCCTGATGATCGGTCAGCAGCCGTTTGGTTATTCCGGCCAGGGGCGTCTGATGGGTTCGGCCTTCAATCCAAATTATGCCTGTTATCTGCTGATTCTTGCACTTGCCTTTCTGTCGGTGGAACTGCTGAATGCTGTGAGGACGGGTCACCGGCGCACGATGCTGCTTTCTCTTGCGCTCCTCCCGATTCTTGACCTGGCGATTTATGAAACCGAATCCCGTGCCGGGATCGTCATCATGATTCTGATTCACCTGCTGTTTCTCTTCAAACTCAGCAGGCGCGTATTTGTTCCCGTTCTGACTCTGAGCGTCCTTGCTGCACCCTTTGTCTATCAATGGATGCCGCGGACCGGCAGCACGGAACTTTCCTTCGACAAGAGAGTAGCGATCTGGAAAAACAGTCTGCATATCTTTTTTGACAACCCGCTGTTCGGGACCACCTCTTTTGGTTTCAGAGAGGATTACATCGCGCTGACCGGACGGATGATTCCCCATGCACACGACCTGTTTCTCGCTGTACTTTCCACTTCCGGAATGTTCTGCTTTTTATTTTTTATTGCTGTTGTCGGCGTCAGCGTGTACAATTTAATCAGGCTGCAACGTTCATCGTCCGGAAGGAGTTACACCGCAGAGCTTTTCCTTTTTGCTCTGCCGACACTGATTTTATATGGACTGATGGATTTTCCGCTGTCGTCACCGCAGATTATGATCATCGTCCTTGCGATGACCGGTTACTGGATCCGGTATACCGCGCGTGTCCGCCATCTGGTCGACATGCGTCATCCTCTGCGCCTAATTCTCCGGAGGCATCTGACGCGGAGAAGACGAAAAGAAGCGACATCGGTCGAATCATTTAAGAACCTGCTTTAAGCGGATGTCCGTACGCAGCCGAAATGAGGAGGTTTACGTACATGCTGAATAAAGTGACATTTATCGGCGCGGGAGAACTTGCAGAATCACTTTTGAAAGGTTTTCTCACAAAAAAAATAATTAAAGCGGACCAGGTGTGGATGACTAACCGGTCGAATAAAGAGCGCCTGCACGATCTGGAACATACATACCCTGTTCATACCACACAGGACAAGAAAAAAGCACTTGACGGCGCTGATACCGTTATTTTTGCTTTTCGACCCGGAGATACAAAAGAAGCCCTGGCTGAAATCAGAGAGAGTCTTCATGAAAATCAGCTGATCGTCTCCCTGATGGTCGGCGTACCCACCGATTTCATCTGTAACGCCACTGGAAAAAAGCTGGCGGTTGTCCGCGTCATGCCGAATACATCTGCTTCGATCGGCCTGTCGGCAACCGGTATGGCAGCCGGGCGCTATGTCGGAGCGGCACAGCTCAGCCTCGCAAGGGAGCTTTTCGAAACCGTCGGCAGTGTGACCGTCGTGGAAGAAGAGCGAATCGATGTGATTGCCGGCCTGTCAGGGAGCGGACCTGCTTACCTGTATTACCTTGCCGGAGCCATGCAGGAGGCGGGGGTTAAAGAAGGGCTTGCCCCGGAAGACTCCGCCCGGCTTGTTCTGCAGACCCTGAAGGGAGCGGTCAGCCTGCTTGAGCAGTCTGGAAAAAAGGCCGATGACCTGCTGCGTGCGGTTGCGACTCCTGGAGGAACGACTCAGGCCGGTATTGATACATTGGACCGTCATCACGTCAGCGAATCCGTCAGCGCATGCATTCATCAGGCGATCCTCCGTGCTGGAGAAATGAGCGGACCGTTTCAGAAAAAATGAACAATGTCAGATTTCCGGCCTGTTTTTCTGTTTTATCATAGAAAAAGCAAAAAGTATGTAAGATTAGTTTACAAAACAATTGAATGCTTATCACGGAATGCTATGATAAATGAGTAAGCTTTAACACACCTTCTGTTGCAGTTAACCTTAAGTTGAGATGTTCGATCTTGATTTAGGAAACCATCATTTACTCGTTTGCGATAGAGTGCTCACCGGCATTCTTATCGCATATTTTTTTGTCTTTTTATAAAACAAAAGCCTGTTTCCGGCAAGTCACAGGCGTCTAGTTTTTCTGAACCTTATTCCCGCAAAAATTTTACACTTTCTTTATAGTCGAACCAAAGAGGTGCCCGGATATGTCAGAAAAATATACAACCAAAATTTTTACCGGATTACTCTGTCTGGTTCTGATTCTGCCTTTTGTCCCGCAGCCATTGATGCCGAAAGCGCATGCACGGTCTGCGTCCGGAGATTTCTTTACATCATTCGAACAATGGGACCCGGTTCCCGACTGGAAAAGCAGCGCAGAGGCCGGTTCAGGCGGAAAGAAACTTTCATCCGGAATCACATCCTCATCCGGCGGTCATAAATTAAACACGATGCGTACAGTGGCCGCGCCCGGCCCGGTGAATCTTTATGCCTCACCGAAGCAGGCCGGCTGGACGGGCAAACGGGCCCTCAGCTATTCCGGTACCGTTTCAGGGAACTCAGACAGTTATGCAGTCAACAGGCTGTTCCGTGTCAAAATACCTGTCCACAAAGACACACGCCTGTCTTATTACGTTGCCCCGGTTTCCAGGGAGAAAAACAAGATGTCCCCTGTATCCGGTTATGTCGCTGTCGATCTTGCTTTTTCCGACGGAACCTATCTGCATCAGATCAGCCGGGCGGTGGATCAGGACGGGATCAGAATGACGGCTTCCGCCCAGGGAGCTTCGCGGACGCTGAAGACGGGTCAGTGGAATTACAAAGATGTGGATATCGGCAAGGTGGCCAAGGGGAAAACCATCACACGGATTCTGCTCGCCTACCATGCGCCGAAAGCCGACGTCTCTTTCAGCGGAGCAGTTGATGATATACGTATTGAAAATACCGGAGATCAATCATCTGATAAGGAACCCGTTGATTATGTGAACATCCTCAGGGGCACCCAGTCCAACCCTGCCGCGCCTGAAGGAGAGACGGTGCCGCTTGTCGGCGTTCCCAACGGCTTTTCCTACTGGTCTCCGGCCATTAACAGCAGTTCTGCCAGTCATTTCTATCCGTACCGGGAAAACAATAATCCTGATAATCTGCCTGAAATTCAATCCTTTTCCCTCGGGCACTCGCCGAACAGTCGAACGTCGGACAGACAGTCTTTTCAGGTCATGCCCTCCGGTTTTCATGGGACCCCTTCGGCAAGCCGCCTGAACCGGGGACTCGCCTTTCACCGGGAGGATGAGGATGCGGCCCCTGATCACTATCGTGTCACCTTTACAAATGGTCTGAAAGCAGAGATGGCTGCGGACAGCCACTCAGCTATCTTCCACTTTACCTTTAACGGCAGAGACGGCAATCTGATTTTTGATCATCTGACCAACGATGGAAAACTGACACTTAACGCGAGAGATGGAACCCTCGAAGGCTTCTCTGACGACAGATCCTCAGACACCGATCAGGGGCGGCGACTTTATTTTTATGCCACCGTCGACCGGCCGGTCATCGACTGGTCAAAGCTGTCCGGCGAAAACCGGGATCATATGACCGCTTTCTATAAATTCGATACGTCCAAAAACAAGTCTGTGACCCTGAAAGTTGCCGTTTCTCTCATCAGTATCGATCAGGCAAAGAAAAATCTGGAACTTGAACTTGGTGGTAAAACCCGTTTCGCGGATGTCAGTAAACGGGCACGGTCTGCCTGGAACCGCAGGCTGAGTAAAGTCAGCCTGCCGGGGGCAGGAGACGCGCAGAAAACCACCTTTTACTCAAGCCTGTACCGCCTCTATCTGTATCCGAATGCCGGATATGAAAATACCGGTTCAAAGAAAAAACCGGATGATCGTTACGCGGCGCCTGAAGAAGCGACTCATGCCGAAAATAGTGCCGTTAAAACCGGCGCCCCCATCCACAAGGGGCGTAATTATGTGAACAGTGATTTTGCCTTCAGTGCCCAGACGGCCTGGCCGGCTTATATCCTTCTCGAGCCAGAGCTGACCGGTCGGCTGATCAACGGGATGCTGCTCAATAAAGGGGCGAGCGGTGATATACTGAATGGTCCTTCAGCGGCTTATGCGGCACTCGCCCTCGCTGATGCGGCGGCGAAAGATGTCCCCGGCCTTCATACGGATCAGCTGTACAAGCGCCTCGCCAGATACGCTTCTGTATCCGGGCCGGTCGGGCAGCAGACAGATCGCGTGATTCTCCAGAGTGACGCCGGTAAGAAAAATGAAGCACTTGATGACGCGCTGGCAGCGAAAATCAGTGATTTTGCCATGGGCAATCTGGCTGAGAAACTTGCCGCTGATCAGCCGTCCAATCGTGCCCTTATGGATGACAGCCGCTATTTTCTAAAACGTTCCGCAGACTATGTCCATCTGCTGGATCCATCCGCGATGAAAAAAGATCCAGGCAGATCAGCAGATGACGTCTCTCTGCCCTATATTCATGATCCCGGTCATCAGGCCTTTAATGTGCCGCAGGACGGTCAGGGCCTGGCAAATCTTTACGGCGGAAGAAAGGCACTGCAGGAGAAACTGGATGATTTCTTCACGACATCGCCGGATGAAGAAGCTCTGAAGAAGCCTGAAGCAACGCTCGCGGCTGCAGGACAACTCGGCCGCTTTGTATTCGACACACCTGCTTCCGCCGGTACCCCGTATATGTATGCCTTCACCGGTTCACCATGGAAGACGCAGGCGGCCGTCAGGAAAATAATGAACCGGTTTTACACCGGAGAAAGTATTGGAGGAGGATTTCTCGGTAAAGATACCGGAGCCATGCTTTCCGGGTTCTACTTATTCAGCGCGGCGGGATTCTTCCCGCTGCAGAAAGGGACGGACAACTATGTACTTGGTGCCCCATATTTTAAACATATGATTCTGCATCTGCCCGGCGGTCGTGATCTGGTGATTAACGCACCGAAGCTCAGCAATAAAAATAAATATGTCCAGGCGGTGAGATTCAACGGTGCAGCGATAGAACAGACGTCCCTATCTCATGACCTGCTGAAAAGCGGCGGCATTCTGACATTTGACATGGGATCTGCACCTTCAGACTGGGGCAGCTCTGCAGGCGATCTGCCGGATTCACTGACACCTCTGTCAACAGATGATTCATCCATCTACTCTGCAGCACTGACCGACCTCACAGGCCAAAAAGCAGAAATTACCGCTCCGGATGCAACCGATGTCCGTCATCTGACTGACAATCTCTCGGGGACGGCTGCCACATTCCCTGACCCTGTAGTATCGGTAGATGTCCAGTTCCGTTCATTAAGCAACCGGGTTAAAATGTACACCCTGACCTCATCTGCCAGCGGGAGAAGCAGCGATCCAAAGAGCTGGCGCCTGCTCGGCTCAAACGATGGCGTTCACTGGGATACATTGGATACGCGCTCTGACGAATCTTTCGCCTGGAGGTCGATGACCCGCGCCTTCACCATTAAAAATCCGAAATCCTACGCATCCTATCGTCTGGAGATCAGCAGCAAAAGCGGCAAGGGTCCGCTTGCTGTCGGCGAGTATCAGCTGCTGGGATACACGGGCATCGATTCCGGATTTGACGTGATGCGCCATAGCCTGATGAAACAATTTGAGAAGGACAGCCTTTCCGAATCGGAGACCGCATCCTTGTCCTATGCCCTGAACCAGGCGCAGCAGGCCTTTAAAAGCGGAAATCTTTCGGCATCTGTCTATTATCTGCAGACATACGTTCAAATGATCCATTCAGATTCATTTAATACGGATGCCCCGGATCAGGCACGGAAACAACTGTCGGCCGACGCCCATGCGATCGTCAATCTCCTGTCTGACTGAATGCTGACCGGCAGCACGTTTAATTTAATGTAAAGGGGGAACCTTACGGGTAATGAAAAATATCCATTTTCGACTGGCAACAAAAAATGACCTTCCTGACCTTGTCGCGATATACAATTCAACCATACCCGGACGGATGGTGACGGCAGATACGCGGGAAATCAGTGTTGAAGACCGAAAGCCATGGCTTGAAGCACATCTTGCGGATCCTCGGCATCCACTGTGGGTTGCCGAGCGGGAGGGGATGATCTGCGGATGGCTGAGTCTGGAGCCGTTTTATGGACGCCCGGCCTACCACGCGACGGCTGAAATCAGTATTTATATTCACGAAAGCTGCCGGCATCAGGGCATCGGATCATTACTCATCCGCAAAGCCATGAGCTGCTGCGGCAGTCTGGGCATCAGCACCCTTCTTGCCTTTATCTTCGCTCATAACGAACCAAGCCTGCGTCTCTTTGAACATTTCAGTTTTGAAAGGTGGGGGTTTCTGCCGCGTGTTGCCGAACTGGACGGCAGACAGCGCGATCTGGTGATCCTGGGCAGGCGGCTTTGATCATCGACCCCCGGGAGAAGTACTCCCGCATCACAGCAGAGGCCCCGGCCTCTTCCCCGCAGTTCATGAGGCCGGGGCCTCCGGCGGACTTCCCCCGTCAGGTTATCGCCCATGCCGGCCGGGCACACCCACATATTAAATAAACAGGACCGGGTATACCCACCCGGTCCTGTTATTTATCTTCACCTATGATACGCACTTCTGTCTGAAGATCCACTCCGGACTTTTCCTTAACGGTCTTCTGTACGTAATGAATCAGTTTAATATAGTCGGTCGCGGTCCCGTGATCGACATTTACCATAAATCCGGCGTGTTTTTGTGATACTTCTACTCCGCCGATTCGTGTACCCTGTAGTCCGCTGTCCTGGATCAGTTTCCCGGCATAATGCCCCGGCGGTCTCTTAAAGACACTGCCGCAGGACGGATACTCAAGCGGCTGCTTCGATTCCCTGAGATGGGTCAGATGATCCATTTGCTCCCTGATCTTCTCCTCCTCACCTTTTTCCAGGGTAAAGGTACCCTCCAGTGCAATATAGTCGTGCTTTGAGATGGCACTCTGGCGGTAGCCCATCTCCAGTTGATCCCGGCTCAGCTCGATCAGTCGGCCGCTGCGGTCAGCCACGACAGCATGGCTGAGTACGTCCGCCGTCTCACCGCCGTAGGCACCTGCATTCATATAAAGCGCGCCACCTGTTGATCCCGGTATACCACAGGCAAACTCGAGACCTGTCAGATGACAGCGCAGGGCAAAGCGCGATACATCAATAATCGCCGCACCGCACTGGGCGATGATACTGGATCCCTGAAGGCGGATCGCATTCAGTTTCATCGTATGAATGACAATTCCACGGATCCCGCCATCACGAATAATCAGATTTGATCCATTACCGAGCACCGTGACCGGAAGCTGATTGACTCCGGCGAAACGGACAATGGCTGAAACTTCTTCATATGTTTTCGGCAGGATAAGGACATCCGCTTTCCCGCCGGTTTTTGTGAACGTGTAATGGCTGAGTAATTCATCGCACCTGACCCGATCCGGATCATCGATGATATCTGTCAGCCTTTTATATCTGTCACTTTTTTTCATGATATGCCTCTGCTATTAAATGAGATGAGTGAAAACCTTCCGCAATTATTATTTATGCCATCGAATACGTGATATGTCAACCGGAGACGGAGCGGGCGGATATCAGGAAAACCTCGCCTTTTCCCGGCAACATTTTTGTACTCTCTTCATGGCATGAACATGAAAACAGACCCGTACAGGTTGTCTCTGCCCGGCCCCCATCATGTTGATCATCTGTTTTTATTTTGACTCGTGCTTATCCTGATACATCAGGCAGTCTGCCCTTTCAATCAGCTCATCAATGGATTCCCCGTCCTCCGGGTAAAAGCTGATTCCGATACTGAGCGACAGGTGGATTTCATAGCCGTCCTGCATGATCTTCCTGTGTTTGTTACGCTTAATCCCGTCTATGATTTCATGGTCATTCTCATCATCATGGATACCGGGCAGCAGCACAACAAACTCATCCCCGCCATAGCGACAGACAATATCATTCTTCCTCGTTGACTGCGTCAGTAGGCTTGCCACACGAGTCATCACCTTATCTCCTGTATTATGCCCGTACGTATCATTGATTGATTTGAATTCATTCACATCGATAAACATCAGACCAAGCATCCGGCCGGTTTCCTTCGCCTCATTCAGATATCTGCCGGCATACTTATCAAAAAGTGCCCGATTCGCCACACCGGTCAGGCGGTCATAATAGGCCAGCTTTTTTATCACCGCCTCTTTCCGTCTTAGTTCATCATTCAGCCGGGAAAGCTGAGTCACATATTGATGAAGCTGGCTGATTCTGAGAAATTGATGGGTCACATCCGTAAATTCAAGAAAAATGGCCGGCCCCTCGTGATATGCCACCCGATCCATCTTCAGGTTAACCTTCCGTTCTCTATTGATCAGATGCTTATGCATGGCGGCTGAAAAAAATGCAGGCGTACCATTATGAATCAAATTCCTGATCGCTTCATGAAAAAAGTTGTTATTCATTTGGGGCAGAACGTCTTCCAGCGGTCTGCCGAGTGTTTCCGATGCCTGCATGCCCGTTATCTTTTCCATAAATGGATTCCAGCACAGGATTTCCCGGTCATTAGAAAGGATCACAACGCCTTCATTTATGCAGTGTAAGACTCCCGGCAATACCGAATCCAATGTGATCATCTTCCATCATAGATTCTTTCAATGGTCGTGAGAATCTCGTCCAGAGATCTCAGCGTCATATTCATCACGATCGCTCCTTCAATTTCAGTCCCCTCAATATTGAAGGTAATGTACATCATCAGCACGAGCCGATAATCAGCATCACTTACGAACAGATCGGCACGCGCAGTATCCAGAAGGTTGACATCAGGAAGCGTGTATTCTACAGGAATCCCGACTGTATTACTCAGCTGTCCGATAATCGCATTTAAGATAATATTGCCAATTTCTTTTATCGTATCAAAATCAATATCTGTAAATGAAAGGCTGTCCGTTTCGTCACGGTTCTCATGCAGACACAGATCAATAAACCGGTGCATTTTTGTTGCAGGAAATATCAGGCTGACCTGGCCTTCAAGCTGACGGTCAAAAGAGATGGTTGATACCATCACCGCACCCTGTGCCACATTTTTCAAAAACCTGTCCAGTTCCACTTTTCCTCTGCCTGTATTCAGAACTTTAACATCCGGAACATCGAGGACAATCTTCTTTTCAATAATATCAGACAGTGTCGCAGCCGCCTGGCCAACGCCAATGTTGAACAGTTCTCTGAGGATATCATCGCGGTAACTTTTCCCAGTCATCAGGCATCATTCCTTATGATTCCTGAAATCTGTTTCGCCTTCTCATCGTTCAGCGGTTTATTGATATACGCCTGGACACCCATCAGTTCAACCACCTTGCGGACACTTTTCTGAATATCTGCCGACAGGACGATAATTCTGGCCGCTCTATCAATCTCTTTGATCTTTTCAATCAGATCCTGCCCGCGGAGTTTCGGCATCAGCAAATCAACGATCGTATAATCGGGCCGCTCTTCCTGAAACTTTTCCAGTCCCTCTTCACCGTCTTCTGCGAAGGAAAACGCCACATCATCCAGATGATTATGTATCATCGTTGAAGTGATTCTCTGTGAAAACCGGGAATCATCAACAATCAAAATTTTTGCCATGGAAACTGTAATCCCCTTTTCCTTTCTGTGATCGTTCAAAACATAAGCTCTTCGTCTTGCTCTATACAGACTCTACTTCATTATATGAGAATGTCCGGAAAATACAAGAATTGTTTTCTCTCTAATGTACCTCGAACAGCGGCTCTTTTGCAGCATGGCAAGATTAATCCGCCACCGGCTTTTCCTTCAAGATCTGCCATGACTTCAGCAAAAGGCGCAGGAGTCTCCCCATTATGGATTCTGTTTTCCATCAAAAGTTGTGAGCGCGCCATAAAGATCCGGACGCCGGTCGCGGAACAGCCCCCAGTCGAAGCGCTGCATTTGCAGCTGGTCGAGATCAAATTCTGCGACAAGGACGGTTTCGGTTTCCCGGTCCGCTTCAGCCAGTTTATTGCCGCGTGGACCGGCGATAAAGGAAGAGCCGTAAAACGAGATCGATGAGTTTTCCTCTTTCTCCGTGCCGATCCGGTTTGAGGCAATGACAGGAACCAGGTTTGCCGCCGCATGGCCGAGCATACACGCCTGCCAGTGGTCTTTCGAATCAATCGAAGGATCATAGGGTTCCGATCCAATCGCCGTCGGATAAAAAAGCAGTTCGGCACCCATCAGCGCCATACATCGGGCGGATTCAGGAAACCACTGATCCCAGCAGATACCGGCACCAATTTTTCCATAGCGCGTCTGCCAGACTCTGAAGCCGGTATCCCCCGGATTGAAATAAAATTTTTCTTCATAGCCGGGTCCGTCCGGAATATGACTCTTCCGATAAGTTCCCAGCACCTGGCCGTCGGCATCGATCATCGCCAGCGCGTTAAATAGCGCGTTATTCTTTTTTTCATAAAAGCTGAGCGGCAGAACGACTTCCAGCTCGCGGGCGATCCGGCGGAAATGATGGACTGCCCGACTTTCTTCAAGTGTCTCGGCCAGCCGGTAATATTCACTTTTTTCCTTCTGGCAGAAATAAGGCGTCTCAAAAAGTTCCTGTAAAAGGATGATCTGTGCACCCTTCGCTGCCGCCTGGCGTACCAGCTTTTCCGCCTTCAGCAGATTCTCTTCTCTATTCCAGGAGCAGCTCATCTGTGTAGCCGCTGCTTTCACCTTCCGCACATCACTCACCTCAATGGGTCGGCCGGCATCTGCTGCGTCGCGCAGTGCACATTGCCGCCTTCTGTAATGATCCCCATCCCGTCAATCGTCCGTATCCGCCGATCCGGGAAGACATGGCGCAGAACAGCTTCCGCCTTCCGGTCAGATGCAGCTGCCTCAGAGCCGAAAACCGGCAGGATGACGCCGCCGTTCACCAGATAAAAGTTCAGATAGCTCAAAGTCAGCCGGTGGCCCTTATAGAATCGTTTCGGAGGCTGCGGGATCCGGATCACTTCAAGCTTTCTTCCCCGGGCATCGGTCGCCTCACTTAGCCTGGTCAAGTTCTCCCGGGTAATCTCGAAGTTCTCATCACCCGGATCATCGCACGTCTGAATCAGCACCTTACCAGGGGCAGCAAAACAGGCGATGTTGTCGATATGACCGTCCGTCTCGTCTCCGCTCAGGCCGCGTTTCAGCCAGATGATTTTCTCTGCATGAAGCCTGTGCTTCAGTTCCTCTTCTATCCCTCCCCTGTCCAGCTGTGGATTCCGGTTCGGATGGAGCAGGCACTGCTCAGTCGTCAGGAGCGTCCCCTCACCGTCTGTGTGGATCGATCCGCCTTCAAGCACGATCGAGGCATCGACTCGCCGGATATGGAGTCTGTCCAGCAGGACCCGGGCCAGCTGGTTATCATGATCCCACGGATGATATTTTTCGCCCCAGGCATTAAAACGCCAGTTTACCCCTGCCCGATGTCCGAAGTCATCAATCAGAAAAGTCGGCCCGTTGTCCCGTACCCATGAGTCATCGTGAGCGATCACGAGCCTGTCGATCCATTCCTCATCAAATTCCGCTTTCAGCTGTTCTGCCTGATCCGGGTTGACGATCACGGTGACGGGTTCAAATTCAGCAATTGCCCGGGCTAAAGCGGCATAACCACGGGCGATGCGCCGGTAATCTTCGGGATAGTGCATCGACCGGCGCACAGGCCAGGAAATAAACGTGCGTTCATGCGCCGCCCATTCGGCAGGCATCCTGAATCCCCTTTTTCCCTGATCCATAAATAACTCCACATCATTTCATTTAATCTGTTTTTTAATTATTATGTTATCATAAAATAAGCAGGACAGGCAGATTTTCTGCCAGGCGAAAGAGAGGGAAAGAGATGCAGGAATGGATCACCCATTTTATGGAACAGTTCGGCTATATCGGTATATTCCTGATGATTCTTCTGGAAAATATTTTCCCGCCGATTCCTTCAGAGATTGTTCTGACTTTCGGCGGCTTCATGACGACCCGGACGCAGATGAGTATCCCCGGGGTCATCCTTTACGCGACGGCAGGATCCCTGTCCGGTGCCTGCGTGCTTTACCTGGTCGGGCGCGTGCTGAACGTGGAACGGCTGGAGATGGTGATCAGCCGCTGGGGGCACCTCCTCAGGCTGAAAACCGGAGATGTCAGGCGGGCGGATGCCTGGTTTGACCGCTACGGTTACCGGGCCGTTTTCTTCTGCCGGATGGTGCCGCTGGTCCGCAGTCTGATCTCCATCCCGGCCGGCATGTCCGGTATGCGCTTCAGCCGTTTTCTGATTTATTCGGCGGCCGGAACACTGATCTGGAACGTTCTCCTCGTTTCAGCAGGTGCGCTGCTTGGCCGGTCGTGGGAAAAAGTCCTCGCCTTCATGGATGTGTATGCCATTGTGGCTTACGTGGTGATCGGTGCCGCCGTCCTTTTCTTTATTGTCCGCTTTATTATCAGAAGACGGCGGTAAGCATGCAGCTCAGCCCGCATTCATTATCCGTTTATGCAGAGGCAGAAGCCATCCGAAAACCACGACATACCCCAGTACAGAGTAAAACAGATTCCAGTTCCTTTGCCGAAAATAGCCTGTGGCCATTGCTCCGCCCTCGATCAGGAGCGACAGCAGAATAAAGAGGATCAGCATCAGCCATTTATTCGATGGCGTCCTGTAATTCAGAAAGATGATTGCAAGAAAAGAGGGAATCAGTGTGACTCCAAACAGGTCACCCAGACCAATCACATGGTCCCATCCAAGAATATAACCATGGAAGAATACCCCCACGATCATATCAATCACCCACGTCATTGTACCGACGATACCAAACGTGAAATAGATATACCGCCAGTTCATCTCACGTTTCCTCATGAACAGAACAATAAGAACGAGCAGAATGGCAACAGCGATCGGGTACCAGATCCCATCAGAACGCAGGTCAAGTCGATCTGTAATGGATTCCATATAAACCTCCTGAGATAAGTCTCAGATTTAATATGGTGATCTTTTCGGTTAATATGCAGTAATCAGCAAAAATCACGGATCACCGACCACTCCCGCAGCTTCTCTTCAAACGATTTCGGCCGCCGGGTCGGTGTCGGACTGGTTGAGGGCAGCTGAACATAACGGATCCCGGTGAGGATCAGTAACTCCAGCCCAAAGTGTTTTTTAAAGACCTGGATGGACTTACTTCCATTAAATGCGACCAGCCGGATTTGCCGGTACTTTTTCAGAAGCTGCGGAATGGCATTAGGTTCCGCATCCCGGATCGCTGAATCAAGGCTCCCCGTCCGGGTACACTGGCGGATCGAATCCCAGAGCCCGATCCGGTTTTTCGTCAGAAAATCACACTTCTCCTGATAATTTTCAAATGTTCCCTTATGTTGGAACAAAGCGGTCATTACGCGCCAGAACTGATTACGGGGGCAGGCATAATACTGCTGCATCGCAAGAGGCCTGGCCCGGGCATCGACCCCAGAATGAGGACGCGTGCATCTGGCGCGATCACCGGATCCATGGAATAATGGCGATGTTCTGTATCCTTCATAAAAATGTCCCTCCTGTTTTTCATTGATCCTGAGTAAAGCGGTAAAAGTTGCTCATAATAAAGCCGGAGGTGCGACGGATGCTGATCAAAATACTATTTTCCTTTTTCCTGCTTACTGGAGCTGCTGTTCCTTCAGATCATCTGGTGATCACCCTTCACGGCAAACCGGCCGCTACGGTCACACGCGCGGAAGTCACCCGTGTCTTTCCCGGCCCGCCGTTCATCGATCCTGAGCAAGTCGATCAGTTTATCAGTAAACTTAACCGGACGATCTATCAGGCTCCACAAAATGCCACTCTTGATCAACATGGCGGGATTGCTGCAGAAAAACCGGGAGTCCGGCTTGATCAAAGGGCCTTTAGAGACCGTTTTTACCGTTATTTATTCAGCCGCGGCCCGGCCACTGTTGAAGCTCCGCTTTCCCCCGTTTATCCCAAAGTCGACAGCGAACTGCTTTCGGAGATACGCGTGCGTCCGATCGGCAGTTATGTGACATTTTTCAATGCCGGAAATAAAAGCCGTTCGAACAATATTATGCTCGCCACCGAGGCGATTAACAACACGGTGGTTTTCCCAAACGAAACGTTCTCATTCAACCAGACCGTCGGCAGGCGAACAAAGGAAAAAGGCTACCTGCCCGCGCGGGTGATCGTCAGAGGAGAATATTCGGAAGGAATCGGCGGCGGGATCTGCCAGGTGTCCTCTACGCTGTTCAACGCTGTCGACCGTGCCGGACTGCGTATCACGAAGCGCTACTCACACAGCAGGCGTGTCGGTTATGTACCGCCCGGGCGTGATGCGACGGTCGACTGGTACGGCCCTGACTTCCGTTTCCGGAACACATACCATCAGCCCATTCTGATCCTGGCGCATAAATATGGCGGGAGCGTCTCCTTTTCCCTGTATTCCTCAGACACCATTCACATAAAGCCGAAAACAATCCCCGATCCATCGGCCAAAATGCCGGAAGAAGGGCATGCCGGTCATAAACAGAAGTTAAAGAAGAAAGCAGAGTAAGGAGTGCATAAAAAAAGGCCCTATAAGGGCCATCCTGAATGTGGCGTTTAACCGCTGTTTTAACAAGTTTATTCCTGAATTTGTATATCCGGGCATCGTTTTTTTAACTCGGTGATAAACCCGGTCTTATTCTCTGGCGAAATCTTAACACTTCCGAGTGTTGCAGATTTGTAAAATATTTCAAGGCCCTGTTTAGATGATAAGATTCGATAACCAGTGAATATATCCCCCGTTGAAGAAACTTTAGTTATTGTTTGGTATGGAATTTTACTACGAAAGGGCCCTCCTTTAACTAATAAAAAATCCTCATAAAAAACATACTAGATAAAAAAGGCTGTCCACACGATGATACCTGCTGAAACAATAAATAGAGCGAACATAATGGTTATAACAGCTGCCGATGCGTTCTTATCAATGAATACAGGCAGCAATGTGACAGCGCCTATATTTAAAATCGTTATGGAAATAATGGCAACAAAGAAGTTGTCTGCCTTTGAGCGAAAAATCATCGGAAATCACACCATTTTTAGCATACATACGGTTATTTATTAAAGGTTTCATTCTTAAATCCACTTACGAAAACAGCCCTGGCATAACAAAACCTCCTGTTACCTTTTTATTAAGCATAACGGAGGTGGCGAATTTTTTCATTATGACGTTGCCAGTCCGGCAAACTATGAAGCACTGACTTCGCTGAGCGTCTCATGAAACTCAATCCGGATCTTCTCCAGACGGTTTCCTCTGACTGATTCAACGGTAAATAACATATGGTCGTATGTGACTGCCGATTTGTGCCCTTTTTCCGGAATGTACCCCATCCGGCTCAGAACAAATCCTGCGAGCGTATCCACATTCGGTGCCTCAATATGCGTGCTGAAGAGTTCATTAAATGCATCTATTTCAAGGGTGCCGTCGGCTAACCAGGTGCGCTCATCAATCTGTCTGATCACTCCTTTAGCCTCATCGTGCTCATCTTCAATTTCTCCGACGATCTCCTCAATCAGATCCTCCAGTGTCACAAGGCCGGCAAAGCCGCCATATTCATCCAGCAGAACGGCAATATGCTGATGCGCCCGCTGCAGATCACGCAGTAAATCATCAATATTTCGCGTCTCGGGGACAAAATACGGTTCACGAAGGAGCGCGCGCAGATCCACATGATCAAAGCCTGCCTCGCCCGCCGCTTGAAAGTAGTCTTTCATGTTCAGAATCCCGATAATGTGATCATGATCAGATTCATAAACCGGGATGCGGGTATAATTCTCACGTAACAGGAGAGGCGCCAGTCTGTCGGGGGGCGTGTCGGCACTGAGCGTGAAGGCATCCGTTCTCGGCGTCATAATCTCACGGGCAATCTTGCTGTTCAGTTCAAACACGCCGCGAATCATATCCAGCTCAGCCGGTCTGATGGACCCGTCTTCCCGCCCGGACTCAGCCAGTATTTTCATCTCATCCCGGGCGTTCGTCTGCCCGCTGACTTTTACGGTTTCTGTACGTGTAATTTTTGCCAGCAGATTCGTCGAAAAAGAAAGGAAAAGCACAAAAGGCAGAGCCAGTTTACTGATGAGCAGAATGGGCGTGACAGAGATCCTGGCAATCTTTTCCGCATTCTGAAGCGCAATTCTTTTTGGGAAAAGTTCTCCGAATACCAGCGTCACATAGGACAGAAGAAGCGTAATCATAATAATCGCCAGTTCTTCGGCATAAGGGAAATTTCCCAGCAGGGAAGCGGTATGGTCCGCAAGTCCGGTTGCGGCGGACGCGCTGGAAAAAAGGCTGGCCAGCGTGATGCCCACCTGAATCGTCGCCAGAAACTTACCCGGATCCTGAAGCAATTTGTTCAGGAGTCTGGCTTTCCTGTCCCCGTTTGCCGCCTGATGTGCCATCCGCTTCTTATCCAGTGAGACAAGCGCGATCTCGGCAGCTGCGAAAAAGGCATTCACTAAAGTCAGAACCCCAATCATTCCGAGCTGAAAGAAAATCAAACTCCCGGGGTCATCTGCAGGAGCTTCCACTGATTTAATCTCTCCCTTTAATAAAGAAAATTTAGATAAAGCTGACAAATCATACCCTAATGCGATTATACACTATCCTATGTTCTTTATCCACGATTATTTGTCTAAAAAAGCGGTGAGAAATGAAACTTTCCGTGATGTACAGCGTACCTAGACTGAGTACTGAAAACGAATCATATGGACAATCTGACTTTCCCGTAAAACGGCAGGCAGATTTCATGTACGCAAAATAAAATTAACGGACTCGCTGGATTGACATTCAGGGACCATTTTTGTTCAGATCATTTTCATTCAGATGTAGCTCAAAATACATAAATGGCCAGGGGTAAAGGAGCAGAAAATGAAAACAAAACAGTTGAATAGAGCCACACGGTACACTGATTTTCGTGAAATGATCTATACAAGTGCAAGGAGGTTTGGCAGAAAGACTGCTTTTCAGATCAGAAAGTCAGACGGAAGTTACAAGTTTGTGAGTTATGCTCAGTTTAAAGAAGACTTTCGTGCTCTGGGCACCCATTTTCTCGATCTTGGTCTTTCCGGCAGTCGGATCGCAGTCGTCGGAAAAAACAGCTATAGCTGGGTCCTGCATTATCTGTGCGCGGCAACAGTCGGCGTAGCTGTCCCGATTGATCGTGAATTATCTGCTGAAGACATGTACACGTTCATTGCAAGTGCCGACTGCGCTGCAGTGTGTGCGGACAGTGAGATCCTTGACCAGCTAAGACCGCTGACCGGTCATAAGCGGCTGCTTTTATCCCTGCAGGATGCCCTGCCTGCCATGGCAACACAGGATGAACGCATAGACACCCTTCCTGTTGCATCAGACAAAATGAGTGTGCTGATCTTTACTTCAGGAACGGCTGGAAAACCAAAAGGGGTTTGCCTTTCTCAAAAAAACATCTGTACCAACATCTATTCGACCTCGCAGATTGTAAAAGTGACATCCCGCGACAAGACGCTTTCTATCCTGCCCCTTTGTCATACGTACGAATGCACGCTGAACTGCCTGCTTATTCTGTCTCGCGGTGCCTGCATTGCTTACGCGGACAGTCTGCATGCCATACGGCGTAACATTCTTGAATACAGGCCAACCCTTCTCGTTGTCGTCCCCGAACTCCTTCAGATTCTTGATAAACGAATTCAGACGGTTGTAGCCGGTAAATGTCCGAAAAAGTATCAGGATACATTCAGGACGAATTCACTTGCGACAGCATTCCGGACGCTGCCGTTCGCTGTAAGGATGATCATCCGCCGAAAAGTGAAGCAGGCGCTTGGTGGTAAACTTCGTACCTTCATTGTCGGCGGAGCTGATCTTTCCCCGGCTGTAATTGAGGATTTTCAGGCGCTCGGTATTCGCTCATTGCAGGGATACGGTCTCACTGAATGTGCTCCTCTTCTGGCAGGAAACAACGATTTTTACTTCAATGCCCGCTCAGCCGGTGTGGCTGTTCCGGTGTGGAACTGAAAATAGACAGCCCTGATGCAGAAGGTGTGGGTGAAATTCTTGCCAAAGGCGATAATATCATGCTTGGTTATTATAACGATCCGGTTGCAACCGCCCACACCTTCAAAAACGGCTATTTCCGGACAGGTGATCTGGGATCGATTGATAAAGATGGGGCGTTATACATCAGAGGGCGCATGAAGAATGTCATCGTAACAGCCAACGGCAAGAACATTTATCCGGAAGAATTAGAAGCACGGCTGCTTGAAAAGGAACCGATCAGTGAAGCGCTTGTTCTGAGTGGAAATGATCGCAGGGGGAGCGCCTGCGTGAAGGCGAAGATATTCCCAAATTTAGACTATGTGACCCGAATCATGGGGCATCTGCCTGCAAAGGAAGAAATACAGGCGCTTGTCAAATCGATTATTGATGAAGTGAACAACAAAATGCCGGATTATAAACACATTCGTATGTATGAAATTATTGAAAAAGAGTTTGAAAAAACAACGACAAGAAAAATCAGACGATGTGGTCTGAATCTCGTCTGAGTAATACGTCCAGGCTTGCTTCTTCATGAAGAAAAACCGGCCGGCAAGTGGCAGACCGGCAGAGGCTTATTTTTTCTGATCCTTTTATCCACACAAATTTTACAAAAGGGAATTTTTCAGCGCTATGCCCGCCGCAGGCGCCCGAAAAGTTCTCTTTTTCTATAGGTCAGGGCCGATCGGATCAATCTACTGATTATGACAACTTTTTCGGTTTTTCCGGCTTCAGCTTACTGGCATGGATTTTTTTAATCTGATGGGCATCCATCTCAACGACTTCAAACGTGACATCCTTGTACCGAAGAACGGTCCCTTTCCTGACATCAGGTTTTTCATCAAAAATCCAGCCGCCAATCGTATCCAGTTCTTCTTCCTCAATATCCAGATGGAACTGGCGATTCACTTCGGAAATCAGCGCTTTACCGCTGATCATAGCCTGATTTTCATCAATCACCTGAATCGCCGGCTCTTCACCTTCATCGAATTCATCATGGATTTCTCCAACGATCTCTTCGACAATATCCTCGACGGTGACAAGTCCCGAGGTCCCTCCGTACTCATCGATCAGTATCGCCATGTGAATGCTTTCCTTCTGCATTTTTTCCAGAAGCATGCGGACCGGGGTCGTCTCAAGCACCGTCAGAATTGGGCGGATGTATTCATCAAGGGTATGTATCTCTTTCTTCAGATAATCAGTAAAAATGTCTTTAATATTGATCATGCCAACAACATGATCCTTATCACCGGCTACGACCGGAAAACGGGTATATTTTTCATCGCGCAATGTCTTCAGGCTTTCTTCAGGCGGATCTTCTTTATAAATGCAGATGATTTCAGTCCGCGGGACCATAATTTCCCGCGCCATCCGTTCGTCAAAATCAAAAATTCGGTCCATATAGCGCAGTTCACCCTGGCTGATCTCCCCGCTTCGGAAGCTGTTGGAAATCGTCATTCTGAGTTCTCCCTCAGTCAATGCCTGATCATGATCCGCATTCGGCTGCATTCCGAAAAGACGGATCACTCCGTTTGATAAGGTATTCAGCAGCCAGACGAATGGAAACAGCAGGCGATGTGTCCAGATCAGAGGATACGTAATAGCCAGTGTTATTTGTTCCGCTTTCTGAATGGCGATGCCCTTTGGTGCCAGTTCACCAAGAACAACACTGAGCATCGTTACAATAAAAAAACCGATCAGTGTAGAAAGGGTTACAGATAAAGCACCACTCACCCCAAGCCAGTGAAACAGAGGATGGAACAAACGAGCTACCGCAGGCTCCCCGATCCACCCGAGTACCAGAGCAGTCACGGAAATCCCGAGTTGCGTCGTCGACAGATAACCATTCAGATCTTTCACTATCGTCTTTGCTGCTCTGGCGCGTTTACTTCCCTCCTTGATCAGCTCGTCAAGACGCGTCGTGCGAATCTTAACGATCGCAAATTCGGCTGCAACAAAAAAAGCGGTTAAAAAAATCAATAAAATCACAATCAAGAGTCCGGTCATATTCCCCAAGTCTTCCCGCACACCGCTTCCGATGTGCGGTGTCACCTCCGTATCCAGTGCTATCTTAATCATACAGAAATTTATTAGAAAAAGTAAGCGCTGATTTTCATAAGCTGTTCTGTCATTATCTTGCTTATCCAGAGTGAAAATTATAAGCATATCACGAGTTGTACCAGCTGGCCCCAGCAATTATCCTCTTACGCCGCAGCAGGCCGAAGATAAAATTAAAGGAAACCCATATATTCTGATGGGTTTCCTCGCTATGTTATTAAAGTAACTTTTCCCATTCACTCAAATACATTTTTTCTGATCGGTTCATTTCTTTTGGGAGTCTCGTAATAAACTCCAAATGATTCCCATCGGGGTCATCAAAATAAATCATTGCGTGGGCCTGGTCGGGGATCACGACAGGTTCTCTTGTTCCAATACCAAATGCATCCCTTACTTTAATTTCTCGTTCTCTTAGCCAGGACGTAGCTTTTTTAATATCTTCTATATCAACATAAAATGCGATATGTCTTAGTGAAACATGATAAGGAAGTTCTGATTCTTTCCCCTCCCATAAACCAATCCAGCTTTTTCCTTCTTCAATCCAAAAAAATGCGACTTTATTATATCTCTTGTATAGTTTTAGACCTAATTTTTGGTAGAAATCAATGGATTGCTCCAGGTTACTTACAGGCAAGTGTGCTTCATATAGACCTTTTATCATCTGAACACTCCTTATATTACATCGCTCCGGTGCGATGCAGAATGGTCAGTCTCTGTCTTAACTGGCTGGCAACAACTGCAGCAATCGCTGCCTTAACCAGATCGAGAAGAAAGAGCGGGATGTTTCCACCGATAGCCGTGAACATCGGCGTATTCGTGAAGAAGGCGAACCAGGGAACACCGATCAGATAAATAATCGCAATGCCTGCAAAAATAGCCAGGTAATACCAGATCAGTTTCAACCTGCCTGCCAGCTGAATATGGTCCGTGAACAGCCCGATAAGCAGGGCGGCGATGGGCCAGGCCAGGACATAACCACCGGTCGGCCCGAGCAAAACGCCCATACCCCCGTGAAACCCGGAAAGTACAGGCAGTCCGGCAGCTACCAGCCCGAGAAAAACAAGCATGGCTGCGAACCCCTTTCTTGCGCCGAGAATACTTCCGACAAGCATCACACCCAGCATCTGGAAGGTGAAGGGAACGGGGATAAAAGGAATAACAAGTGACGGAATGGCTCCGAAGGCAATCATCACCGCAACGAACAGCGAAATCAGTGTGATGGATTTAGTTTTCAAGAAAAATCCTCCTTTTTTGTTAACTAAAAATAATAATAGGTTTACATTATGTAAGTGTCAACCTTTTTATTTATTAAGTTAACAATAAGAGAAATTAAAGACAGGGACAAGGGAATCCTTCCTGTCCATACATCAGCTGATTTCTCTTTCTTCTGATAGAAAGGAAGGGGGATGTGGTGCGGAGGTTCTCGTGGCAAGATGATCTTTACAATCAAAGTGGTTTCCCAGGAAGGACGCAGTGATTGTAAAAATTGATGGATCTTCCTGGGTTCCGCATTTTTTCAGCCGGTCTGGAGATTTTTTCAGCCAACCTGCGATTTTTTCAGCCGACCTGTGGTTTTTTCAGCCAACCTGTGATTTTTTCAGCCGACCTGTGATTTTTTCAGCCGACCTGTGATTTTTTCAGCCGACCTGTGATTTTTTCAGCCAATCTGAAATTTTTTCAGCCAACCTGCGATTTTTTCAGCCGACCTGTGGTTTTATCAGCCGTTCTGTGGTTTTTTCAGCCGTTCTGTGGTTTTTTCAGCCAACCTGTGGTTTTTTCAGCCAACCTGGGATTTTTTCAGCCAACCTGGGATTTTTTCAGCCAACCTGGGATTTTTTCAGCCAACCTGTGATTTTTTCAGCCAATCCAAAATTATATCAGCCGGTCTGAGATCTTATCAGCCGATCCAAAATTTTTTCAGCCAACCTGTGATTTTTTCAGCCGACCTGTGATTTTTTCAGCCAACCTGCGATTTTTTCAGCCGAAGCACCGGCTTCAATTCATGACGCAGTACGACTGCTCTCTGCCTGGTATCACCTGGCCTTAGTAAAAGGGCTGGTTGTCCAGAGAAGAACTTTTTGTATGCATCAGAAAAAGGGCTGCTAAAATCAGAGTCACACTTTTGCCCTGGCAGTCTCAGCTATTCTCAATATGTCCTCCGGTTTTCTGGCAACATAATCCGGATGCGCGCTGCGCACTTCATCATAATGATCAAAGCCCCATGACACCCAGATCACTTTGATACCGCTTTTCCTGCTCGCCCTGATGTCCCGCTTTTCATCCCCAATGTACATTGCCTGATCGGTGTTTAAGTGGTTCTTTTTTAAGTAGCGGCGAATCAGCCGGCCCTTACCGGATAATTCACCGGAACAGCTGATTGATGAAAAACCTTCAAGATGATGGTCTGCCAGAAAACGAGTAATATTTTTTCCCTGATTGGAAGACACGATAGCCAGGCTGAATCCTGAGTCTTTTAACTGATGAAGCATCTCCGGAATGCCGCGAAAGGGTTCCAGCTTTTGCACAGACTGCGTATAGCCCTTCAAAAACGCAGAAATGAGCATTGGCACCTTATGAATTGGAATACCCAGATTCGTGCAGCACTGCCTGATTGAGAGCGACTTGTAATAATCGAAATCAGCCGGATCCAGCATTTTGAAATGGTACCTGCCTGCAATCCGATTATACAGATCGATCAACATCGCTTTAGAATCAGCCAGTGTCCCGTCGAAGTCGAAGATCAGACTTTTAATCATTAACGATTTGCCCTCTTTTAATATGCTCTGTCTGTTTTTACCAGAAATGGAGACCCGTGAACTCTGGACTTCCGTCTCATAGTAGATTAATTATATCATGAGAAAAGCGTATAATTTGAGTTGTATGAGCTTTTAGAGAGGTGATCAGATAGAAAAAACTTGGTGTTGTAAAGCAGAGCTTTCCTGTCTGAATCGTACTTTTATCTCTCTTCCGACGGGGTAAGCTGGACTTTCTCCTTCCAGAATTTTTTCCCTGAAAATTCCGTGTGATTTGGAACGGACATACATGTTTCATATTCAATCATAGTCGCGTCACGCTATTCATCCCGTCTTTAGTTAATACACATACCCTTTCAAGATCGGATGGTTATATCTCAAGATAATTCTGCTTCCCTGAAGTGATAAATTTTATTATTTGCTTCAGCTTCATTTCTCTGACAGAATCGTTACTGGTCATTTTCTTCACTGTGCATTCCCAGATAATCAGGCACCTGATTCCCTGTTCCATTAATTTTTCAGTTACTTCCCGGTCCCGTGACTGATTCTTCTCAAATTTTCTTTTCCAGAATGAAACATTCGATTTAGGCACATACGCATATTTACAGCCCTTGTGCCTGTGCCAGAAGCAGCCATTGACAAAAACTGCTGTTCTGTATTTTGTAAAATACAGATCTGGTTTGCCAATAATCTCAGAAAAATTAACCCTGTACCTCATGTGATGTCGAAACAATAAGGAACGAATATACATTTCCGGTTTTGTTTTTCTGCTTTTGATTCTGGCCATGTTTCGGCTTCGCTCTTCAGGAGATTTAATGTCCATTCAGTCAGACGCTTTCCTTCTCTTTTACATAGTCAATAAATTTTTTCAAGGTCCAGATAGAATCCTGTTTTTCTTTCGGAAAAGTTTTTATGTAAAGCTTTGGAACAACAAGAATGACTCCTGCTTTTTCCATTTCATCCAACTGTCTGACAGAAATTCCCTGCTGCAGGGTAAACAGATGTTTCACATTGATTCGATCTGCTTCATTAAGAATCTGTCTCCAGCGATCTTTACATGTTGTTTTCGCACCAAGAAATATTAAATGATCTGCCGGAAAAGAATGATCATGATACGAACCGGCATCCGGAAAAAGAAAGTCGGGCTTTTTGTGTCCTTCTGTCACAGGTTGAGGGACATATCTGAGTGAATTTCCATCAAATATGGCAGATAAATGGTGCTCAAGTGATTTCCCGGCTCTGCTTTTTCTCCTGTTCAAGACAACATTTGCAATTTTTATAAACTCTTCAACTGAATCAAAGCCTTTTGAAATTCTTGATCCATACCGATATGTTTCAAGCATACGAAAAAGGCGATATTCCATATCTACCCATCCGATTATTTCCTTATCCGGATTCGTGCGGATATTTTCTTTATGGTTAAATATCTCATTGTAGATGGACCTGGCTGCCTCCGACATCTCCGCGGATGAAGGAAAATCGACATTCAGGCCCTCAATATAGGCCATTATTGACAGTTCTTCCGGACTTATTGTATGTCCTAGTTCTAAATCTTCTTTCTGAATGATGCCTCCTGTATCAGCAGGAGACATACCAAATTCATTCAGGAAACTGTTGATTTCATCTTCGGTTTGTAACATGTATGCGAGATAATTCTCAGGATCCCGTTTTACGAGTACAAAAAGGTCGCCTGTGTGTTCCGGATCAAGACCAGGAATACCACGTGTGATTCGATATTCATTTCTTGTTCCCTTACCGTAATAAATAAACCTGCTGCTTGTTTCAAATGAATTTTGCCAGCGGATATGAACATATTTGTCTTTATTTTCCCCTTTTACTCCCTCTTCATCGAAAAGAATTGGAAAGGCGTGTTTCTGTACATAGATTCCGGACTGATGAGCACCGGTATCCCCGGTATCATTTGCCGACAGGAATTTACAGAAAGCCATTTTACCGCTGTATGCAGCCCTTATTGCCTCTGCTGAAAAATCTGAATCAACCAATGGTAATCTCCCTTTCCAGTTCCTTCTTTTTCAGTTCTTCCAGTTTCCCGACAATTTTTCCGGCAACAGCAGAGACCAGAGGGACAGCTACAGAATTACCAAACTGCTTATATGCCTGAGTGTCGGATACCGTGATTTGGAAACTGTTACTGAAGCCCTGCAGTCGGGCACATTCTCTCGGTGTTAATCTTCTGGGATTTTTCCCGGGCTGGGGAATCAGTATTTCAGAACCGTCTTTATAATATCTGGCACTCAGCGTCCTTGTGATGCCCTCTGTGTCTGCAAGTCCATATCCGAAACCATTTCCCTTTTCTCTGTGTTTCTCAGCATATTTTTGAAGATAAGTCCATAGTTTATCAGATAAAGTATACTTTTCATCAACATGATTTTCCAGAATGTCTCTCAGTAGAGGTCTGTGATCGGGATATTTAATATTAAAATCAAATTTCAGGTCATCCCCAAACCTTTTGCGATCAAAACCGGCAATAAAGACTCTCTCTCTGTGCTGAGGAACAAAATGCTGTGCATCCAGAACTGCTGTAAAAACCTGATAATCCAGTTCATCAAGTGATTCCATTATCACTTTCCATGTCCTCCCATGGTCATGACTTCTCAGATTTTTCACGTTCTCCAGAAGAAATGCACGAGGCCTTTTCTCGTTCAGAATTCTGACAACATCAAAGAACAGCGTCCCCTGCGTTTTATCAAGAAAACCGGTAGCCCGCCCCAGACTGTTTTTCTTCGAGACGCCCGCTATTGAAAACGGCTGGCAGGGAAAACCAGCAACCAGAATATCATGATTGGGTATATCCTTCTCATAAACTTTTCTGATATCACCGTGAGGCATAACTCCAAAATTATCAAAATAGGTCTTTTTGCAATACTTATCCCATTCACAGGAAAAAACGCATTTCCCACCGTTTGCTTCAAAGGCCAGTCGCATGCCTCCTATTCCTGCAAACAGATCAATAAAAGTAAATCTGCCCCGTGTATGATCATTTTCTCTGTGTTTATCATCAAATAACTGAACTAGTGCATCCATTACAGAATCCTGTTTTGATTTACCTGATACAGCAGAATATTCTTTAAGTGCATCATAAATAGAATCATCCAGACGTATATGCAATTGTTTTGGCATATGGCTCACCTGCTGGGAATTATTTAATACCATTTTTATCCCATTATAGCTTCATTGCTCCTGTAAATCAATATTTTTAACGAACAAACGTTTGATCATTATTTTAAAAGCAGGTAGCATAATCGGAATGTGTCTGCATCCTGTCACTCCCTGCTTATTGGATGTAAGTCAATATATTTAACGCAAAAAAGTTTAGTGGACTGAGAATTTGTTGCGTCATTTTAGTTTGAAATCCAGAAAGCCAACAGAGCTGTCGATGGGGTCCGCCGGAATGAGCGAAAAACCTGCGCTGAGCTTAAAAATTCACGCTATATTTGGCTTAAAACGAACAGAACCTATCCAAAAAACCAAAGAACGAGAGGAAGATCTATGAAACAAGATTAAACATGTTGTTTCGATTGCTGAAAGCGTGTGAGGTAGAATTTAAGATTTTTAAATCCTCCTTCCACTATGAAATGGAAGGAGGATTTTATCAATACGTAAACTGCCATTTACCCCATACCTCAAAGAAAAACGAAACGATTTTTGTGCCTCTCGTTTAAACTGATCAGGAATGACTTTGTAAATCATTTCCGCATTCAACAAGCAGAGAAATTCCAATCCCTCCGCCAACGCATAGCGAAGCAACACCGTAGCGATGTCCCCTTCTTTTCATTTCGTGCAGCAATGTCACGAGTATTCTCGCTCCCGAAGCGCCGATTGGATGGCCTAAAGCAATTGCTCCGCCATTTACATTGATTTTATCAACATCCAGGCCAAGTTCACGGATAACGGCCAGGCTTTGTGACGCAAAAGCTTCGTTCAGTTCAAACAGATCTATTTTATCTAATGGAATGCCTGTTTTTTTTACTAATTTTTTTAATGCATAATAGGGGGCAAATCCCATTAATGAAGGATCGGTGCCAATTTCAGTATACCCCTTGATGGCCGCAAAATATGGAATATTTCTTGCCTCTGCATCCGATTTTTTCATTAAAACAAGTGCACTCGCACAATCATTGATGCCTGACGCATTTCCAGCCGTAACCGTGCCATCTTTGATAAAAGCCGGCCTCAATTTTAACAGATCATCCAGTGACAAACCATCACGGATATGTTCATCCTCTTTAAACACAGTTTCCTGGCCCCTGCTATTTTTAATATGAACAGGGATGATTTCATCTTGAAATTTGCCGTTCTTCCTGGCTTTCGAAGCTTTTTCCTGTGATTTGAGAGCTAAACGGTCCTGTTCAAGACGCGAAATACCAAAGTGATTTGCAACATTTTCTGCTGTTATACCCATATGAATATTTCCAAAGGCATCTGTTAACCCGTCCTGGAGCATGCTGTCAATCAAGCTGATGTTTCCAAACTTTTTCCCCCAACGCTGAGAAGGCAAAAGATAGGGTGCCTGCGACATATTCTCGGTACCGCCTGCTACAACGCTATCTGCTTCCCCCAATTGAATCTGCTGGTATCCCAATATGACAGACTTTAATCCGGAACCGCACACTTCGTTTATTGTCATAGCCGGAGCTTCAAAAGGGATACCCGCTTTGACCGCAATTTGCCGGGCCGGGTTTTGGCCGAGACCTGACTGCAAAACGTTGCCAAATATCACTTGGTTGATTTCCCGGGAGTGAGATGTGCCCTCTGGATCGCTTCTTTCACTGTGATCGCGCCCAAATCTACGGCGGACACCTCTCTTAAACTGCCGCCAAAATCGCCAATTGGCGTCCTAACTGCACTCGTGATCACTACTTCTTCCATAATGAATATCCGCTCCTTATATAAATTGCCAAGGCATGGTTTTATGATTTAACTCTATCTATTCGTTTCCTGTTTTACTTCACTAATTATCGTATTAATCTTACACTGATCAATTAATTTAAATCAATGAATATCATTTGAATTAATAGTATGATAAAGTTGATATCTTTTTTCCTGTTGGGAAAAGAGAATAGAAGAAAAGGAGTGCCTTAACTTGGAAATTGGAATAGATAAAATGGGTTTTTATACACCACATATGTATGTGGATATGAATAAATTAGCAGTTGCCAGAAATGATGAACCTGAGAAATACACGATTGGGATCGGCCAGGAAAAAATGGCCGTTCCGCCGATTACCCAGGATGCTGTCACTTTGGCTGCAAATGCCGCAATGGAAATTTTAGATGAAGCGGATAAGGAAAAAATAGATTTAGTTATTTTTGCGACGGAATCAGGCGTCGACCACTCCAAAGCCGCCGCTATTTATGCCCATCATTTGCTGCGCCTGAATCCCAGAGCACGTGCTATTGAGGTAAAAGAAGCCTGCTACGGGGCAACTGCCGGAATTCAGTTGGCAAAAGGGCACATCAGCCTGCATCCGGACCGGAAAGTTTTAGTACTCGGCTCGGATATTTCAAGATACGGCCTCCATACACCGGGAGAAGTGACCCAGGGAGCCGGTGCTGTTGCGATTTTGATGAGTGCTAATCCTCGGGTGATGGTCCTTGGAAAGGAAAGTGCCTATCACACGGAAGACATCATGGATTTTTGGCGGCCGCTGTACTCTAAAACAGCTCTTGTGCAAGGAAAGTATTCTGTTGAAAAATATAACAGTTTTTTCAAAACGGTGTGGGAAGATTATAAGAAAAAAACAGGGCTTACATTAAAGGATTTTGCGGCCATTTGCTTCCATCTTCCTTATACAAAACAAGGTTTGAAAGCTTTAAGGTTAGTGATTGATGAGGGGACTGCGGCAGATAAAGAACGGCTCCTGGCCCATTTTGAAGTCAGCAAACAGTATAATAAAATTGTCGGAAACATTTATACAGGCGCGCTGTACTTAAGCCTGCTTTCTTTACTTGAATTAAATACCGATATTGAAGACGGAGCGCGGATCGGATTATACAGCTACGGTTCAGGGGCTGTCGGGGAGTTCTTTTCCGGGATTCTTCAGCCAAACTATCGCGAATATTTACACGTCCGCCATCATAGGAAGATGTTGTCAGAACGCAATGAGGTTAGTGTACAAGAATACGAAGACTTGTTTAATCAAGAACTGCCTGCTGATGGTTCTGACATTGATTTGCCCGTTGAAAATGATCCCGCGCCGGTTCTCCTTTCCGGAATAAAAGATCATATGCGTATGTATATCAATAAAGATCAATCATAACGAAAATCCCCAAGTGCTGATGCCTTGGGGATTTCTTGTCCAGTTAAAGCAATCCGGACCTAATCTCTTCCAGGATCGTTTTTGCCGCAGCCAGGTCCATATTTTTTCTTTGCTTCAGTTTGTCTGCGACGGCACGGATTTCTTCGCCTTTTGCACCTGCGCTCATAGCTAGAGACCTTGCGTGAAGCCGCATATGCCCCTTCTGGATTCCTTCCGTTACAAGTGCCCTTAGGGCGGAGAAATTTTGTGCAAGACCGACTGAAACAATGATTGACTCTAATTCTTTCGCATTTTGATAGCCAAGTATTCTCTTTGCCAATTGCGCACCGGGGTGGACTGCAATTGAACCGCCGACCGTCCCAACCGGTAAGGGGATTGTTAAATTGCCGATTAAATCACCGTTATCTGCCATGGTCCAGTTTGAGAGGGATCTGTATTGTCCCGAGCGGGCAGCATAGGCATGAACCCCGGCTTCAATCGCCCGCCAATCGTTTCCGGAAGCCATTACAACCGGGTCAATTCCATTCATGATTCCTTTATTATGGGTAACAGCCCTGTAAGGATCGGCAATTGCAAATTTGCAGGCTTCAATAATCCGATCCCTTACTTCCGCACCTGAATAAATGCCTCTTTCCAGCAGGGATACAGGAATCCGGCAGACGGCAGTCGCAAGGCATTTCGTTGTATAGTTGGAAATAATGCCCATCAATGCTCTTCCTTTTGTTAAATCCTCGACAACCGGTTTTACTGCTTCTACCATTGTGTCAATGATATTGGCACCCATCGCTTCCAATGTTTCAATATGGAGATGAATGACTAAAAATGGCGGCGTATTGGCCGTTTCATCTGCTTTAATCATCCTGACGATAAGATCCTTTGCTCCGCCTCCTCTTTTCACAATGGAGGGGTGTGATTCATTTGCTTGCTTCAGAATCTCTTCTTTATGGACATACAAAATTTTTTCCGCTTCAGCCATGTCCGGGACGTCTAACAAGGCAATCTGGCCGATCATTGTCCGATTTTGAATATCTGTCTGAAATCCGCCTGCCAGGGAAATTATTTTGGCTGCGGAACTTGCTGCTGCAATTACGGATGGCTCTTCAACAGCCATTGGAACGACGTAATCTTGACCGTCTATTAAAAACGGGAGGGCAACGCCAAGCGGCAGTTCATATGCAGCAATTTGATTTTCTATCATGTGATCCGCTGTTTCCTGAGGCAATAGTGATCCTTTTTTTAATCGTTCCGCATCTTTTTCCGGCAAAATTCGGGCGGAAACGAGTGCATTGATTCTTTCAACACGGTCTTTTAGATAAAGTTTTTTTAAAAAAGACTTTTCCATTGTCTGCTCCTTTAACGTTTTTTGATTTTACTATCTTTATTGTAAATGAAACGGCTTCATTAGAAAAAAGGGATTTTACGAGAGGACTAATTAAAACATATCCCCAACCAGGTTAGGAAAATATCAAATTTCTTGGTGAATGCATCTTTGATATGGCGAAAATAAAAACTTAAATTCACTGCATCCTCTCAAACAATAGAATGAAAGGCGAAAACCCCTTAGTGTAGGAAAAATTGGCTTTATTTATGTCGCATTTTGCATCGAGTATGTTTTTCGCATTTTGTTGATTTCTTTTGCATCTAAAAAGCACCCTGATTAGAGGGCGCTAAAAGATCTGCTTAACGTTGGCTTTTAAGAAGTTTGCTATATCGTTGATTGAAGTGATTTTTTTATTTGCTGTCAGCATTGTATATTCATACAATTCCATTGGATCTAACATTAACTCAAATCCATTAACATCCAACAACGTAATTGCACATAAGACACCTGTTCTTTTGTTGCCGTCACTAAAATATTGATTGTCAGTAAATGCTTTCAGATAATATGCAGCTTTATCAAATATAGTTGGGTATCTATCGACTCCATACACCGGATAATAAGGAACTTCCGCAACATATTCAATCAATCCTGGAGAAGTTTCTCCTTCAATACCACCATACATTTTTAAAGCATACCGATGAAAATTTCTTATGTCATTAGCAGTTATATGAATACATTCACTCATTATCAGTTTTTACTGAGCTTCTCCAGTGTTTTAGAATACTTCTTCGCCATTTTCTTGAAGGAAGTCATTACTTTTGCTTTTCTAATCTCTTCATTTTCTTTTTTATAAATAGCAGGCATTTTATCTTCCTCCTTCCGATGACCTGGTTTATCAAACATGCCAGCACCACCCGAATATAGAGTGGTAACAGTATATGTTGATCCTATAAATATTATACTTTAACAATCCCTGGTGAAGCAACATTATAACAGTTTTACGAATTTTCATTTTTTATATGTGAAAGTTCAAAAAAGTAAAAATAGCTGAAAGAAATGCGAAAACGGATGAAATACATTAGAAACCAGGCAAACCTGCGGATATCGGCTAAATCGGCTGATAAATGATGAAAATCGGCTCAAGATCGGAAAAAGGGCCAGAAGCGCAATAACGAAAGGGGCACCCCGGCAAAATAAGACTATTGTTCAGCCCCGCCGGCGGTGAGTTTTTTCAGCATTTTCCTTGTCTTGGCTTCGTTGTTTACGTCTGTGAGGCAGACGAGATAATCACCGGGTAAAATTCTCGTATCCCCTTTCGGAATCAATTCGCTTCCCTCCCGCTTTATCGCAATGAGCAGACAATTTTTCGGAATCGCTAACGCTTTTAAAAGCTTATTCTCGGCCGGCGCTCCGTATTGAACGACCAATTCGATGGTAATCTTTTTATCGCTGCCATCACTTTTGAGCGTGTTCTTTTTATCGGCAAGCTGGCTTTCCATCAAAGAATCATAAATTGGCTTGCTTTTTAACAAATCCGCCACGATATACGCGATTATGGAAACAACCGTGAGCGACAACATTTGCGTAAAAGAGCCGGACATTTCTACGAGTAAAATAACACCGGTGACTGGTGCCCGGACAATGGCCGTAAAAAAGCCGGCCATAGCAAGAACAACAAAATTGAAAAACAAATTTGCATCAAACCCCAAATAATGAACAGCGATATTCCCGAAAATGGCCCCGATAGTGGCGCCCATGATCAGGAGCGGGAAAAAGATGCCTCCCGGCGCTCCGGACCCGAAGCTAATCATCGAGAAAATAAATTTAACGATAAGAATGACAAATAAAAAGGAAATGG